>JBKBWB010000062.1:0-9074 GCA_046289215.1 Asticcacaulis sp.
GGACGAGATACGCCTTAATCCGAGGGGCAAAATGGCTGAACAGAGCCGCAAACGCCGCACGGTCTTGATGGGTAGCGATCCGGACAATCAACGCGGCCGGATCCTTAGGCAGGGTTTCCGTATCCAATCCCCCCACCGTCATTGACCACCCCACAGTCGGAGTAGGCACGTGCGCACGGGACGGCTTGGGCTCGGAACCCCGCGCTGTGGGGGGTTTGGTTGACGCCATATTGTGACACTCTGTCGCATTCATACCCTTTCTACGGGGGTTGCGTCCGAACAGATCACACACGGGTCATGTGGGTTTTCCGGGATCGTCGGCGTGGCGGGTGAGGCAGGCACGTCTGTTAGGCACGTTTTGGACGACATCACTCCGGCAAGCGTAGTCCACAAGGAGCCCTCCAGCCCCCTTAAAGACCCTGATCTGATTCAGGTCTTTGGTCGTAAACATAGGGCACAGTTTAAGATAAACAACCGACGCAGAACGGGAGCTCACCATGTATCGCCCAGATCCAGACTCGCTGGACTATCCCGGCTTGCGCCCTGCACCTCAAAACCTTGCCGTTGTTGGCGCGGGGATCTCTGGCCTGTCGGCGGCCTGGTTGCTGAGCCAAGGACACAACGTGACCCTGTTTGAAGCGGAACCCCGTTTAGGCGGGCATAGCTTCACGACCGATGCCCCGGCGGGGCAAGGCTCTGTTCCCGTCGATATGGGCTTTATTGTCTACAACACGCCCTGTTATCCCAATCTGACGGCCCTCTTTGACCATCTGGGGGTCGAGACCGAACAGTCGGACATGTCGTTCGGCGTGTCGGTGGACAATGGCGCCTTTGAATATGCCAGCAGCAATCTTCAGGCCTTGCTGGCGCAGCCCTATAATGTGCTACGGCCCCGGTTCGTGTCGATGGTGGCCGATATCTTACGGTTTTACCGCGAGGCTCCGGCCAGTTTGGCCACGCTTGAGGATCCCTACATGGGCCTCGGGGACTATCTGGAGCGGTTTGGCTATGGCGAGGCCTTTATCCGCGACCACATGTTGCCCCAGGCAGCCGCGATCTGGTCGACCTCCGCCGGAGAAGTCCGGCAATATCCGATCAAGGCCTTTATCGCCTTTTGTGAGAACCACGGCCTGATGAAGCTGACAGGCCGGCCGAAATGGCGCACGGTTACGGGCGGCAGCCGCAGCTATGTGCGCAAAATAAAAGAAGCGATGCTGGCGACAGGCCGCGCCCGGATCGAAGAGGCCGCCCCGATTGTCCGGATTGCCCGCACCAGCGATGGCGTGGTGCTGACCGATGTCCGGGGCCAGACCCACCGCTTTGATCAGGTTGTTGTGGCGACCCATTCCGATCAAGCTTTACCGATGATCGAAAACCCGACCGAAGCGGAAACCCGGCTGCTCGGCGCCATCGGCTATAGCCAGAACAAAGTGGTGCTGCATACCGACACCCGGCTGATGCCGGTGCGCAAGGCCGCCTGGTCGAGCTGGAACTATGTCGGCAGCGTAAAGGCCGATCCGTCGGCGCCTCTGTGCGTGACCTATTGGATGAACAAGCTCCAGAACCTGACCACGCCCGAACCTTTGTTGGTCACGCTCAATCCGGATCGCCCGATTGATCCGGCCAAGGTCATCCGCACGCAAACCTTTGCGCACCCGACCTTTACCCGAGACGCGATCAAGGCCCAGGAACAGCTCTGGTCGCTTCAGGGCGTGGGCGGGGTCTGGTACTGTGGGGCCTGGTTCGGGGCGGGCTTCCACGAGGATGGCCTTCAGGCGGGCTTGGCCGTGGCCGAGGATCTGGGCGGGCTGCGCCGTCCCTGGTCTGTGGCCAACGACTCGGGCCGGATCGTCCGGGGCATCGCGCCGTCACAGCGTCTGCCGCTTCAGTTTCAAGCCTCTGACGCCCGCAAGGCGATGGGATGATGCAAAAGACAGGTGCAGACCGCCCTGAGGGGGCCAGTTTCCCCGAGAACGGGCTCTATGTCGGGCCGGTCTGGCACAAGCGTCTGCGACCGCGTCTCCATAGCCTTAAGTACCGTATGTTCATGCTGCTGGTGGATCTCGATCAGATCGACGGCCTTAAACCCTTGGGCTTGCGCACGCTTAGTGTGAACCGCTTTAACCTGTTTAGTCTGTATCAAAAGGATCATGGCCCGCGTGATGGCTCGCCCTTGCGGCCCTATGTCGAGGCCGAGATCCGGAGTGCCGGGCTGGAAGAGCGGGCGGTGGGGGCCATCCGGCTCCTGACCATGCCACGCGTCCTGGGCTATGGCTTTAATCCGCTCAGCGTCTATTTCATCTACCGTCCGAATGGCGGCCTGCTGGCGATCCTCTATGAGGTGCGCAACACCTTTGGCCAGATGCACAGCTATCTGATCCCGGTTCCCGAAGGACAAGACGGGGGGCGGCAAGACGGCGTCCTGCGCCAGAGCTGTGATAAGGTGTTTTACGTCTCGCCCTTCATGCCCATGGGCCTGCGCTATCATTTCCGCCTCAGCCCGCCGGTTGAGCAGGTCGGGCTCTATATCGACACCCACGATACCGAGGGCAGCTTGCTGGTCGCCGCCTTTCAAGGGACGCGAAAGGCCCTTGGTGACGGCGCACTGCTCCGGGCCTTCTGGGCCATTCCGTTGCTGGGCCTAAAAGTGATGGCGGGCATTCACTGGGAAGCTGTGAAGATCGTGCTGAAGAAATTCAGGTTCTTCAGAAAACCACCCCTGCCCGCGACGCCCGTCACCTTGGGTACGCCGGACTAAGGGCCTAGGCCTTGGCGGCCTGGACCTGGGCCTCGGTTTTCAGGCCAAACATCTTGAACAGCATGGCCGCCGGACAGAATTTGGTGAAGCCAAACTGAAACAGATTGGCCCCAACAAACACGGTCAACCACATAAAGTGCGGGTGCACATAGACGCTCAAGGCCACGCTGACGAGGACCATCAGTCCGGCAAAGCTGAAAACAGCGCGTTCTACGGTCATGGTCTCACTCCGGTTTGAGTTTGTGGGCACCCAGCATGTCCAGGGCCATTTTTTCGAAGAACAGTTCGCTCTTGCCGCTGCGGACCTTGCCGATGAAGTAGGCTTCAAAGGCCGCCTTGGCGAGGTGCACCCATTTGCCCGAAGCGGACCAGTTGATGTTGCGCGGCGGGATCTGGGGCTGAGCAAAGAAGGCCACCCCGCCGTCACCAAAGTCCGCCAGACAAATGGCATTCCAGGTGGCCTTGTGGGTCGGAGCCTTGTTGTCGAGGATATCCTTGAGGTTATGCACGATGGCCGTGACCATGGATTCGATCATGAACCCGGTCTTGGGCACCCCGACAGGAACAGCGGTCTTGCCCATCGGCGGGATGGCGACACAGACCCCGAGAGCAAAGATATTGCGATAGGTCGGGTTCTGCTGGTGCTCGTCAATCAGGATGAACCCGCGCGGATTGGTCAGACCCTCATGGCCCATCACCACCGGCGCGCCCCGGAACGCCGGGAGCATCATGGAAAAGCCAAACGGCAGATCGTGATCGGCCTTGTGTGAACCGTCGTCGTTCAGCTCTTCGACGTGCATCAGGCCCGCCTCGACCGATTTGACCTTGGCGTTGGTGATCCACTTGATGTGGCGGTTGCGCATCTCGCTTTCGAGCAGGCCCTTGGTGTCACCGACCCCGTCGAGGCCCAGGTGACCGACATAGGGTTCAGAGGTGACGAAGGTCATCGGCACCCGGTCGCGGACCTTGCGCTTGCGCAGCTCGGTGTCGAGGATCATGGCAAATTCATAGGCCGGACCAAAACAGGACGCGCCCTGGACGGCCCCCACTACGATCGGGCGCGGGTTTTGGGCCAGCTCGTCAAAGGCCTTGCCGGCCTCGGTGGCATGATCGAGCCAGCAGACCGACTGAGTATGTCCCTGGGGCCCCAGTCCTTCGATTTCGTCAAAGGCCAAATCCGGCCCCGTGGCGATCAGCAGATAGTCATAATGCAGGATCTTGCCATCGTTGAGGTGCAGGTAGTTTTCGCCCGGCACCAAAGACGCGGCCCCTTGAGGGTAAAAATCGATCCCGAGGCGATCCATCACCGGCCCCAGCTCGACCGTCAGGGCTTCGGGCTTGCGCCAGCCCACTGCCACCCACGGATTAGAGGGCACAAACTGATAGGTGCTGCCCTTATTAACGACGCTGATCTTGATCCGTCGCCCAAGGTGCTGGTTGAGCTCGAAAGCGGCCATAGAGCCGCCGAGACCGGCTCCCAGGACAACAACGTGAGGTTTTTTAGAAGCGGCCATGTTTCCTCCTGAGCCCTGCCGTCTTCAGGCGGCATCGTGGCTTGACCATTTGTAAGAACATTCTTATATAAGTTTTACATAATGTGCAAATGTTCTTTTGCACGATGGTTTCTGAGGCTCACCATGACCCGATCCCTGATGACATCCCTGGCCGTAGTGGCCCTGCTCCCGCTGGGCCTTGTCGCCTGCGATCACGCCCCGGAAGTGCCGCGCAAAGCCAAGACCGCTCAAGGCGAAATCCTGACGGTTCAAGCGGGACCGCTATCGGACCTTCGTCCGGTTGCCGGGATCATGACGACCCGGGACAGCGGCGAGGCTGTGGCCCGGATCTCAGGCGTCTTGGAGCGCCTGACCGTGCGCGAAGGCGATCTGGTCACCCAGGGTCAGGTGATCGGCTTTGTGCGTGACGAGCGGCTGGGCCTTCAAACTGCTGCTTCCGGAGCCAATGTCGCCGCCGCCGAAGCGGAGGCCGCCCGTGCCGGGGCCATGCTGAAACGGACCCAGACCCTGTTTGACAAGGGCATTGTCTCCCAAGCCCGTCTCGATCAGGATTTGGCTATGGCGCGCGCCGCCGAAGCCCAGGTTAAGGCCGCCAAGGCGCAGAGTGCCGCCAGCTCGACCCTCGACAATCAGGGCGCCATCCTCGCTCCGGCCACTGGCAAGGTGATCCGTGCCGACGTGCCCGCAGGGGCTGTGGTCATGCCGGGCCAATCGGTGGCCACCATCACCGCCGGGCCTCGCGTCGTCCGCTTTACCCTGCCCGAAGCGTTCCGCAGCAGCCTGCAACCGGGTCAGGCCGTGGAGCTGAGCGCCCGCGATCAGGTCGCGAGCGGTCAGATCAGCCAAATCTATCCGGCCCTGACCTCAGGCCAGATCCGCATTGATGTCACGCCCTCGGGCCTTGACGCCTTGAGCCTTGGGGAAACGGTGACCGCCCGGTTTGGGACCGGCACCCGGACTGGCATCGCCGTGCCCGAACGGTTTGTCACCCGCCGCTATGGCCTGAGCTATGTTCAGCTTGTGCAAAAGACCAATACGGTGCTGGAATCAACGGTGCAGACCGCCCCCGAAGCGATGGGGGGATCGATTGAAATCCTCAGCGGCCTTCGGGCCGGGGACCGGGTGCTGGCCTATTCGGCGGCGCCCAAGGCCACATCTGAGCAGAAGGCGAACTAAGCGATGAGCGCCTCTGAACCTAAGAAAACATCGAAAATGCCACTGGGCCTGTCGGGCCTTTTGACCAAGGCGACGCTGAAATCGCCGCTGACGCCGTTGTTTCTGATCGTCGCCCTGATGGTTGGCACGCTTGCCACCCTGACCATCCCGCGCGAAGAAGAGCCTCAGATCAGCGTCCCCATGGTCGATATCATGGTGGGCGCCCCGGGCCTGTCGGCGGACGATGCCGTCGAGCAAATCGCCAAGCCGCTGGAAAGCCTTGTGAAAAGCACCAGCGACGTGGACCACGTCTATAGCTTCATCCAGGACGATCAGGTTCTGGTCACCGCCCGGTTCAAGGTCGGGACCGACCCGGATGCGGCCGCTGTGCGCATTCATGAAAAACTCAAGGCCGAGGCCATGCGCCTGCCTCGGGGAATCCCGGAACCGATGGTCCAGACGCGCGGCATCCATGATGTGCCGAGCCTGGTTCTGACCCTGTCGCCCAAGCCGGGGGTCGGGGATAATCTTTCGGATACCGCGCTCTATAATCTGGCCGTGCGGTTACAGACCGAGCTGACCAAGGTCGAGAATGTCGGGCGCACCTTTATTGTCGGGGGCCGCCCCGAAGAGCTTCGGATCGAGCCTGACGCCGCGCGTATGGCCCAACGGGGTGTGACGCTGAGTGCCCTGACCCAGACGCTTCAGGCGGCCAATACTGCCATGCCCGCCGATAGCGTCCGCCAGAATGATGCAACCGTGCGGCTGCGCGCCGGATCAACCCTGCAAAGCGCCGCCGATATCGGTCAGCTTCAGGTCCCGTCCCTCAGCGGTCAGCCGGTGCTGATCCAGGATGTGGCGCGGGTGGTTCAGGCCCCGCGCGAAGATCAGGCCCGTGTCTGGCGTTATTCGCACAATGCGGATGGCGTCTGGCGGCAAACCCCGGCGGTGTCCCTGGCGCTGGCGAAACGCAGTGGCGCCAATGCGGTGGTCGTCTCTCACGCCGTGCTTGAGCGGCTCGACGCGCTCAAAGGGCCGCTGATCCCCGAGACGGTCCAGGTCGATGTCACCCGCGATTATGGCGAAAGTGCCAACGAAAAAGCCAATGAGCTTCTGTTCCACCTCGCCTTAGCCACGGTGTCGATCGTGGTGCTGATCGGCTTTACCATTGGCTGGCGCGAGGCCATGGTCACCGCCGTGGTGATCCCGACCACTATCCTGCTGACTCTGTTTGCCGCCAAGCTGATGGGCTACACCATCAACCGGGTCAGCCTGTTTGCCCTGATCTTTTCCATCGGCATTCTGGTGGATGATGCGATCGTGATGATCGAGAACCTTGCCCGGCACTGGGGCATGAACGATGGGCGCAGCCGCCATCAGGCCACCATCGATGCCGTGGCCGAGGTCGGCAACCCCACCATTATCGCCACCTTGACCGTCGTGGCGGCGCTGTTGCCGATGCTGTTCGTGTCCGGCCTGATGGGCCCCTATATGGCCCCGATCCCGGTCAATGCCTCGGCGGCGATGATCTTTTCGTTCTTTGTCGCCGTGGTGATTGCGCCCTGGCTGATGATCCGCTTTGCCCGCAAGGCGCTGGCGGGGGGCGAAGGCCATGGTCATGACCACGAAGGCTTTATCGGGCGGGTCTATCGCCGGGTGGCCGCCGCCGTCATTCGCGACAAGGGCTCGGCCTGGCGCTTCCTGATTGGGGTGGGTGTGGCCACCCTGGTGTCGATGGCCCTGTTCGGGACCAAGACCGTGACCGTCAAACTCTTGCCGTTTGACAACAAGTCCGAGTTGCAGGTGGTGGCGGATCTGCCCGAGGGGACAAGCCTTGAAACCACGGAACGCGTGCTCAATCAGGCCGCGCGCATCGCCACCGACGTGCCCGAAGTCGAGGCCATCGACAGCTATGCCGGAACCTCGGCCCCGTTCAATTTCAACGGGCTGGTGCGGCACTACTACTTCCGCAATGGCGCGGAACAGGGCGACCTGAACGTGATCCTGGCGGCCAAGCATCATCGTAAGCGCGCCAGCCATGCCATTGCGCTTGATCTGCGTGAGCGGCTCAAGGCCGTGCCGCTGCCTGCGGGTGGTGTGCTGAAAGTGGTTGAAGCGCCGCCGGGACCGCCGGTGATGGCCACCTTGCTGGCAGAGGTCTATGGCCCAGATGCGAAGACCCGTCTGGCCGCGGCCGAAAAACTCAAGGCGATCTTCAAGAGCGTGCCGTTCATTGTCGATGTGGACGACTCCTATGGGGTATCGGCCCCGCGTCTCGACATCTTGCCGGACCGGGCGCGCCACGAAAGCCTGGGCGTCCATGAGGGCGAGACCAAGGCGGCGCTGGCGACCTTGTTGCGCGGTCAAGTGATTGGCTACAGCGCCCGTCAGGACGGAGCCCCGCCGCTCGAAATCGCGGTGCGCCTGCCCCAAAGCGCACGTACCCCCGATGCGGGATTAATGGCCATGCCCGTGGCAACCGCCATGAGCCCGACAGGGGCGCAGTTGATCAGCCTCGGGGAGATCACCACCCAGACCCGCACCCAATCGAGCCTCGCCCGTTTCCGCCGCGATGGCCGCGACGTGGAAATGATCCTCGCCGAAATGGCCGGAGACTATGAAGCGCCCATCTATGGCCTCGGTGCCGTGGGCGATGCCGTCAAGGCCGCCAATTGGGGCGCCCTGCCCCGCCCTGAAATCCGGCTCAATGGTCAGCCGGACGACGAAACCCGCCCGACCATCCTGTGGGACGGGGAATGGGAAATCACCTGGGTGACGTTCCGCGACATGGGGGCCGCGTTTATGGTCGCCTTGTTTGGGATCTATGTGCTGGTGGTGGGGCAATTTAAAAGTTTCAAACTGCCGCTCGTCATCCTGACCCCAGTGCCGCTGACCTTAATTGGCATCGTGATCGGCCATATCCTGTTTGATGCGCCGTTCTCGGCGACTTCGATGATCGGCTTTATTGCCCTGGCTGGGATTATTGTGCGCAACTCGATCCTGCTGGTGGACTTTATCCGCCATGCCGAGACCGAAGGGCGGACCTTGCAAGAGGTGCTGCTGGAGGCCGGGGCCACCCGCTTCAAGCCGATCCTGCTGACGGCGCTGGCGGCGATGATCGGCGCGGCGGTGATCCTGACCGACCCGATCTTCCAGGGGCTGGCGATCTCGCTCTTGTTCGGTTTGCTGTCCTCGACGCTGCTGACGGTCTTGGTGATCCCGGCCATCTATGTGGTGTTGCGCTCGGATCACTATGCCCGGACGGGCCGGATCCACACCTCGACGGAGACAGCAGAAACAGAAGGGGTCGGGCCATGAGCCCGGCCCCGGATATCCCCCCGCCAGCAGGGGCTGAGCTGCCGCCCGGAGCCCAGCTTGAACCCCGGGTGCGGGATGCGGCCCGCCTGCTCAAGCTGATGGCCAACGAGCCCCGGCTGATGATCCTGTGCAAACTGGGTCAGGGCGAACAGAGCGTCAGCGCCTTGTCGTCCCTGATCCGGCTGGGTCAATCGGCGACCTCCCAACATCTGTCGCGGATGCGCGCTGAGGGGCTGGTTGAAACCCGGCGCGTGGCCCAGACCATCTATTATCGGATTGCCAATCCGGCGGCGTCCGAGGTGATGGCCTCTTTGTGCCGCGCGTTTGAT
>JBKBWB010000063.1:0-9019 GCA_046289215.1 Asticcacaulis sp.
CCTGTTTTTCGGTGTCGAAATAATAGTTGTGGTAGTGGGGGGGGTTTTCGTGGATCTGGCTGAGGCCATCAGCACCTTGATCTTCGAGACGCCCCACAAACGGCGAGATGAAAGCGGCCCCGGCCTTGGCAGCCAGCAGGGCCTGGGCGGCCGAGAAGCACAGGGTGACATTGACCATCAGGCCCTGAGCGGCAAGATCGCGGGTCGCCTTGAGGCCGTCCCAGGTCAGCGGCAGTTTGATCACGACATTGGTGGCGATCTTGGCGAGATATTCGCCTTCGGCCACCATCTGGGCGTAGTCGGTGGCGGCGACTTCGGCGCTGATCGGGCCTTCGACCATCTCACAGATTTCCGCGATCACGTCCTTCATCGGGCGGCCCGACTTGGCGATCAGGGTCGGGTTGGTGGTCACACCATCCACAAGGCCGGTCTCGACCAGTTCGGCCAGGACTTTGGTATCGGCAGTATCGGCAAACAGCTGCATGGATCTGGACTCCGCAGGGTTAAGATCGGGGGCTTAAGTTCGGGGGGCTTATTCCGCAGAACCCGGACCAAAGCAAGGCAAGGCCCGCCCTTAAGGCGCCCATAGTCTGCACAAGCCCGTGAAGTCAAACAGGCTTGGCTTTGTCAGCGAGCGGGTTTTCGTATAAAGGGGCGCGTTTCCGATCGCTGCTGCCCCTTGAGAAAGCCTGTTTATGAGCCAATCCCCCGCCGCCACCCCCAAGGTCGGATTTGTCAGCCTGGGCTGTCCCAAGGCGCTGGTGGACTCTGAACGGATCCTGACGCGCCTGCGCGATGACGGCTATCAGACGGCGGCCAGCTATGACGGGGCCGATATGGTGATCGTCAACACCTGTGGCTTTATCGACAGCGCCCGCGAGGAAAGCCTTGATGCGATTGGCGAAGCGATCCGCGAAAATGGCAAGGTGATCGTTACCGGCTGTCTGGGCCACGAGGCCGATCTGATCCGCGAGCGCTTTCCCAATGTCACAGCGGTCACGGGGGCGCACGATTATGATGCGGTGCTCAAGGCCGTCCATGCCGAGGTCCCGCCGCCGCCGCAGAACCCGTTCCGGGATCTGGTGCCCGAGATTGACCCCGGCATCCGCCTAACGCCCAAACACTATGCCTATCTCAAGATCTCTGAGGGCTGTAACCACCGCTGCAGCTTCTGCATCATCCCCAGCATGCGCGGGGATCTGGCCTCGCGCCCGGTCGCCGAGGTCCTGAAAGAAGCCGAAGTCTTGGCCAAGTCCGGGGTCAAGGAATTGCTGGTGGTCTCGCAAGACACCTCCGCCTACGGCCTTGATATCCGCTATGCCCAAAGCGAGTGGCGCGGCCAGAACTGGTCCGCCAGCTTCGAGGATCTGTCACGCGGGCTGGGCGAACTCGGGATCTGGGTGCGGATGCACTACGTCTACCCCTATCCCCATGTGGATGGGGTGATCCCGCTGATGGCCGAGGGCAAGATCCTGCCCTATCTCGATATCCCGTTCCAACACGCCAGCCCCAAGGTGCTGAAGGCGATGAAACGGCCGGGCAATCAGGAGCGGACGCTGGAGCGGATCAAGAGCTGGCGCGAGGTCTGCCCCGACATCACCCTGCGCTCGACCTTTGTGGTCGGCTTTCCGGGTGAGACCGAAGAGGATTTCCAGATCCTGCTCGACTGGCTCGACGAAGCCCAGCTCGACCGGGTCGGGGCCTTTGCCTATGAAAACGTCGAGGGCGCCGCCGCGCAGGCCCTGCCGGATCACGTGCCCGAGGCCCTCAAGGAAGAGCGCCGGATCCGCTTTATGGAAAAAGCCCAGGCGATCAGCCGTGCCAAGCTGCGACAGAAGGTTGGGCAGACGCTGGATGTACTGGTCGACGAGATCCGCCCCGACGGCGTGGCCGTGACCCGCTCCAAGGGCGACGCCCCGGAAATCGACGGCCATGTGTTCGTCAAGGGCGGGGTGACGCTCAAGGTCGGGGAGTTTGCCAAGGTCAAGGTCACGCGCACGGACGCCTATGACCTGTGGGCCGAGATCGAGGGCACCCGGCGGCTGAATCGTGCCCCCCTGCGCCCCGGCATGACCCGGCTGATCTCGCGGACCTGACTAGTCCCCGATCTTTAGTCCCCGATTTGGGCGGCCAGTTTTTCCAGACGTTCCGCCGCGCGGGTGATGGCCTCACCGGCGCGGCGCTCGACTTCGTAGGTGCCGGTGGAGATGCGCGAGGTGGCCGAATGGGCGACGGCCAGCTCTGTACGCAGTTCCATCACCTCATCGGCGAGCAGCAAGGCCCCCAGCAGCAGAAGCCGTACCTCGCCGACATTGCCGACATCGCGCGACACCGCTTCGACATGGGCACTGTAAAGCTCAGCCAGTTCGCGGACGCGGTCTTCTTGCCCTTCGGCGCAGCCCACGCGGTACGGGCGGTCATTGATCCGGATATCGACATCAGCCATGAGCGCGGGCCTCCTCGTCTTGCAACAGACGGCGCACATCATCGGCGGCCCGGCCCAGAGCCTCGTGCGCACTGGCGGCAGCTTCGGCCAAGGCCAGTTCGCGCTGATGGGCGGCTTCGAGCTCAGCTTCTAAGACTAGCCGCGCCGAATCGGCTTGCTGAAGCGCCGAAGCATCCACACCCGAGGCCGCGCGCGCCTGTAAGGCCCGCATGCGGCTTTCCAGCAAGGCCACCGCCCGGTCCAAACGCCCAATGGCGCCGATCAGGCTTGTGTCTATCGGATGCATCTGCGTCTCCGTGACCGTCATGAACGCCCTCCGTCACACCGGTATCATATTTCCTATACACCCGATGCCCCGGTTCAGGTAAAGCGTCGGGTGACATCTTTCTGACAAAGCCGGACTGAACCGGCTGGTCCCATCCTGTCCTCCCGGAGCCCCTTCTGCCCATGACTGTTTCGACCCCTGCCAAACCCACTGCCATCCAGATGGCAGATGCCATTCGTGTCCTGTCGATGGAGGCCGTGCATCGGGCCAAGTCAGGACACCAGGGGATGCCCATGGGTATGGCCGATGTAGCAACGGTGCTTTGGACCAAGTTCCTCAAGCATGACCCAAAGATGCCGCAATGGGCCGACCGGGACCGGTTCGTCCTGTCGGCGGGTCATGGCTCGATGCTGATCTATGCCCTGTTGCACCTGACCGGCTACAAGGCCGTGACGATGGACGCCATCAAGGACTTCCGTCAGTGGGGCTCGGTCACCCCGGGTCACCCAGAGTATGGCCATACCCCGGGCGTGGAAACGACGACCGGTCCGCTGGGACAGGGTCTGGCCACCGCCGTCGGTATGGCCATGGCCGAACGGCACCTGAATGCGCGCTATGGTGATGATCTGGTCGATCACCGCACTTGGGTCATCGCCGGGGACGGCTGCCTGATGGAAGGCCTGAGTCACGAAGCGATCAGCATTGCGGGACGGTTCAAGCTGAACAAGCTGACGGTGCTGTTCGACGATAACAACGTCACCATCGACGGCTTTGCCACCATTGCAGAGACCGGCGACCAGCTCGCCCGCTTCAAGGCCGCCGGATGGGCGGTCAAGGCCATCGACGGCCACGACCACGACAAGATCGCCGCCGCCCTGCGCTGGGCCACCAAGCAAGACAAGCCGACCTTGATCGCCTGTAAGACCAAGATCTCCAAAGGCGCCGGTCCCAAGGAAGGCGATCCGCACAGCCACGGCTATACCCTGTTCGATGACGGCATTAAGGCCGCCCGCGAGGCCATGGGCTGGACGGCAGAGCCCTTTACGGTGCCCGAGCCGATTGCCAAGGCCTGGAAAACCGCCGGCACGCGGACAGTTAAACTGCGCAAGGCCTGGGATGCCCGCCTGAAAGCCCACCCCAAGGCCGAGGACTTTGTCCGCGCCGTAACTGGCGAACTGCCCGCCGCCCCGTTTGCCGCGCTCGATGCCCACATTGAAAAAGTGGCTGCGGAAAAACCCGCCAATGCCACCCGCGCCTGGTCGGGTGCGGCGCTGGAACAGCTGGCCCCCACCCTCGTGGACATGGTCGGCGGGTCGGCCGATCTGACCGGCTCCAACAATACCTTCGTCAAGGGTATGGCGGCGTTTGATGCCCCCGACTATGCCGGGCGCTACGTGCATTATGGCGTGCGCGAGTTTGGTATGGCCGCCTGCCTTAATGGTATGGCACTGCATGGCGGGGTCATCCCCTACTCCGGCACTTTCTTTGTCTTTAGTGACTATAGCCGTCCGGCGATCCGCCTCGGAGCGTTGATGGGCATACGCGCCATCCACGTCATGACCCACGACTCGATTGGGGTCGGCGAAGATGGTCCGACGCACCAGCCGGTCGAACATCTGGCCAGCTTCCGCGCCATGCCGAACGTGCTGGTGTTCCGTCCGGCCGATGCGGTGGAAACCGCTGAGTGCTGGAAAGCCGCCTTGCTGGCGACCAAGACCCCGTCGATCCTGGCCCTGTCCCGCCAAAAAGTCCCGGCCGTGCGCTCAAGCGGTGGCGATCTGGCCCTCAAGGGCGCCTATGAACTGGCTCCGGCTACGGGGACAGCCACGGTGACCCTGTTTGCCTCGGGCACCGAAGTGTCCGTGGCCATGGCCGCCCGCGCCAAGCTGGAGGCCGAGGGGATCGGCACGCGGGTAGTCTCGACACCGTGCTGGGAGCTGTTTGAACAACAGGACGCGGCCTATCAGCAGGCTGTAATCGGGACGAGCCCGGTCAAGGTCGCGGTCGAAGCGGCCAGCCGCTTTGGCTGGGAGCGGTTTATCGGCCAGGATGGCCTGTTTGTCGGCATGACGGGTTTTGGCGCTTCGGCACCCGCTGAGGTCCTGTTCGAGAAATTCGGCATTACCGCCGAGGCGGTTGTCGCGGCGGCCAAGTCGCGCATTTAATCCGCCATCCGATCATTTTTTGAGGGCCCGGGGCTTGCTCCGGGTCTTTTTTTGTGTGCAATTTCAACGAACACAGCGAACGCGTGTTGATTAACACGTCATAATCACTGTCATATTGCAAACTTTCGCCAATTCCACATATTTTTTGAATTTCACTCCATAAATCAACATTAAATCACATAAATCAAAATACAGTCACGTATATTTTGTCGATTTGTCACACAACTCCTCTACAGACCGCATCCATGAGCACCGCACCTGTGGTCTGCTCGCACCGGGATTAAAACTCAAAAAAGACCATTCTAAACGGAGAGTTCAATGAAGTCGCTGCTGATGGGTGCCGCCCTCGGCGCCATGCTGCTTGCCTCACAAGCCGGTCTGGCTCTTGCCGATGAAACCAACAAAAATAATGCTAAATCCACAGATAATATCGAAGAAGTTGTGGTTACCAAAGGCCGCGCCTATGCGACCTCAGTGACCTCTAAAGACATGATGAAGCGTCAGGCGCAGCTGGGCAGCGTCAACCAGGCCGTCAGCGAGCTGCCGGGCGTTCACATCACCGAAGGCGATCACTTCGGTTCTTCGGACTGGGTTACGACCATCACCATGCGCGGCTTCAAGTCGGGCGCCGGTGGCCAGCAAATCGGGACCACCATCGAGGGCCTACCGAACGGCTCGTCGAACTATGGTGGCGGCTCGCGCGCCAACCGCTTTATCGATATCCTCGACCTGAAAGCCGTTGAAGTTTCGCAAGGCACCGCCGACATCAGCTCGCGTTCGAACGAAGCCCTGGGCGGAACACTGAAGTTCCATATCGATGATCCGGCCGCCGAAAAGCGCGTCCGCGTGTTCGCCCTGACGGGCGACCAATCGGCCAGCAAGTACTACGTGCGCGTCGATACCGGCGAGTTCCTTCCCAACACCTTTGCCTTCGTCAGCGGCTCGCGCGCCAAGAACAATGACTGGATCGACAACGTTACGCCGACAACGCGCGATTACCTGACAGGCAAGCTGCAAACGACCCTGTTCGACACCAAACTGACCGCCGTGGCGACCTGGAATAAGGCCAATGAGTCGGAATTCGATCCGATTTTACTATCTGAGTTTTCCGCCAATCCGCGCCGCGACCGCCTGACCTCAAACTGGGTCGGCATTCCGCAAATTGATCAGCAATATCGGGACGTCTGGCGGGCGCATCGTGAGAACATCTTTGCCTATGTTCGTGCAGAAAAAACGCTTGGCGAAGTCAAGCTCAACGCCACGGTTTATAACCACAACATGTGGGGCCAGGGTGACTGGGCTCCGCCATACATCGTGGATGTCACGGATAATGCCGGAGGCGCAGAAACCGAACTTAAGCCGGGCGTTCAGGTCTTGGGCGGCAAGAAACTGGGTGAAATCTATTTCGTCAATCCGAATGGCTCTCAAGCGACCCTGATCAAGGACTGCGTCGGCTCAAACGGCCTTCCCGCCAAAGCCGATCCCAAGTGCTACTTGGGGAATGTTGCCCCGGTGATGTCCTATCGCCACAGCCACTACAAGACCCGTCGCGTGGGCCTGACCGCCGATGCAGAATGGTCACACGACTTCGGCCTGCTACAAAATACCCTGCGCGGCGGAATCTGGCTTGAAGACGGCGAATCGCGCCTGACACGTGACTGGCACCGGGTTCTTGATGCCCGGGTCGGACCGGGTTACGACAAACGCGCCTATTGGGTCCAATTCCGTGACAACCATGTGTACGACGAATTCATGTATTACGTCGAAGACGTCGCCCAGATCGGTCCCGTCACGGCGCGTCTCGGGGTCAAGCAATTCTTCGTTGATCGTGAGCGCTATCAGGATATCGGCACCTTGTCCCGCACGGAGCTGAGCTCTGATTCAGATCCGCTGTTCAACCTGGGGATCAGCTATGAAACCCCGATCGAAGGCCTCGAAGCCTTTGCCGGTTACTCAGAAAACTTTAATGCCATCAGCCAGGACCGCATGGGCGCCACCACGGCGGAGCTGACCCTAATCAAGCCTGAGACCGCTGAGAACAAGGAAATCGGGTTCCGTTTCAGCCGTGATGGCCTTCGTTTGGCCGCAACCTACTACGACATCACCTTTGAAAACCGCATTGTGTTCATTCGCAGTGGATCGGTTGCCGGCATTGATTATCTGTCTCAAATCGAAGGCAAGTATTTCAACATTGGCGGACTGAAGAGCACGGGCTTGGAATTGCTGGGTAGCTACAACTTCGGAAACGGATGGCGTGTTGCCGGATCCTATACGTCAAACAGCTCAGAATACACCAGCACAGGCAGCAACAAGCTTGACGAGTCCGCAGGTGTGAAATCAGGATCACAGGTCTTTGGTTCGCCCAAAACCATGTTCAATATGAGTGCTGACTATTCAGACAGCAACTGGGGCTTTGGTATCGGCACCAAATATGTTGGCGAGCAGTATATCAACTTTGCTAACTCCCTGAAAGCCGATAGCTACTATCTGACCAATGCCTACGTCAGCGTCAATGGCACCGCGATTTCCGAGACCCTGAAAGGGGTTGAAGCCCGCCTGACCATCAACAATCTGACCGACACCGTGTTCATCAACGGGATCAACGGCAGCACGGTCTATCCGGGCGCACCGCGGACCGTGACCTTCTCGGTCATGGCAGACTTCTAAGAGAACCGCCTTCCTCTCTTAGCCTTGAAGCCGGAGCCCTATTCCCCAGGGTTCCGGCTTTTTTTTGAACGGAAGACAGCACTCTACGCGGCACATTCAGTAAAGGCGCATTGAATAAACGCTGAATGCTTTCGGTCCGGATATTCTGATAAAATAATATAATTTGAAACGGGTTTAATACCCGACTTTACGTCGCAATCCGTAACCCGGTTTGAGCTGAATTACCCTCTGATGCTCTTGACTCTGTGACGCTAGTCCTCAAAACCGTCACCAACGCTCACAGCTTAACCGCGTGAGTTTATCATATAAAAAAAGGAAGCGGGTTTCATGGCACTTCGCGTTGCGATTAACGGGTTTGGCCGCATCGGCCGTCTGGTTCTGCGCTCTATAATCGAGCATGGCCGCACCGATATCGAGGTCGTGGCGATCAACGATCTGGGACCGGTTGAAACCAATGCGCACCTGCTGCGCTATGACAGTGTGCACGGGCGCTTCCCGGGCGAGGTCAAGGTCGACGGTGAAAGCCTGACCATCGTCGCCAACGGCCGCAGCTATGGCCCGATCAAGGTCACTGCCATCCGCAACCCGGCCGAACTGCCGCACAAAGAACTGGGCGTTGACATCGCCTTTGAATGCACTGGCATCTTCACCAAGCGTGACACTGCCGCCGCCCACCTCGACGCCGGAGCCAAGCGCGTGCTCGTGTCGGCCCCGTGCGACAATGCCGACAAGACCATCGTGTTCGGCGTGAACCACGACGTGCTGAGCGCGGTTGACACCGTCGTGTCGAACGCCTCGTGCACCACCAACTGTCTGGCGCCGGTGGCCAAGGTGCTGTTCGACCTGTGCGGCATCGAGCGTGGCTACATGACCACCATCCACGCCTACACCAACGACCAGCCGTCGCTCGATCAGATGCACAAGGATCTGTATCGCGCCCGCGCCGCCAGCCTGTCGATGATCCCGACCTCCACCGGAGCCGCCAAGGCCGTAGGCCTGGTGCTGCCGCAACTGGCCGGCAAGCTTGATGGCTCTTCGATCCGGGTGCCGACGCCAAACGTGTCGGTGGTGGACCTCAAGATCGTACCGTCGCGCAGCGTGACCAAGGACGAGATCAATGCCGCGATCATCGCCGCCGCCGACGGCCCGATGAAAGGTGTGCTGGCCTACAGCAATGATCCGCTGGTCTCGGTGGACATCAACCACCAGTCGGCCTCGTCGACCTTTGCCCTGCCCCAGACCCAGGTGATCGAAGGCCAGCTGGCCCGCATCCTGACCTGGTACGACAACGAGTGGGGCTTTGCGACGCGCATGAGCGACACCGCTCTGCACATGGCCAAGTATCTGTAATTTGCTCAGGCCCCCGGAAACGGGGGCCTTTTTTGTCATATCAGAAGACCATTCCATGACCTTTAAAACGCTCGACCAGCTTGCAGACCTGACCGGCCAGACCGCCCTCGTGCGCGTCGATTTCAA
>JBKBWB010000064.1:0-8936 GCA_046289215.1 Asticcacaulis sp.
CGAAACCAAGCGTCGCCGCACGGACACGCCCGGGGCTGCCCCGGCCGCAGCGGAAAAGCGCCCGGCTCCGGCGGCTCCGGCCCAGCCGAAACCGGCTGCGCCGCGTCCGGCCGCGTCCGGCGGTGAGGCCCGTCGCCCATCCGGTGGCGCCTCTGGTGGAAGTGCTGGGGGTCTTCGCGAGGAGGAACTCGAAGCCCGTCGCCGCGCGATTGAACTGGCTCGCCAGCAACAAGAACAGCGAGACGCCGAAGTGCGCGCCGCTGAAGCCGCCCGGCGTGCCGAAGAGGACGCCCGTCGCCGCGAAGAAGCGGCCCAGCGGCCTCAGCCTGCCTCCGATGCCGTCGCTTCGGCGCCTGCCCCGTCTGCGCCCGAACCGGCGACCCCGGCTCCGACTGAGACTAAGCCTGTGCGTCCGACGGGCACGATCAGCTACAGCGTGGCACCGCGCCAATCGGCCCAACCGCGCTCCGAAGGCTCGACCCTGCGCACAGGTCCTCGGGACCCATCGGCCCCGCGTCAGGAGCGTGATGGTGGCGGTCTGCGTACCGGTCCGCGCGATCCGTCGGCACCGCGCCAGGAACGCGAAGGCGGTGGCGGCTTCCGCACTGGTCCGCGTGACCCATCGGCCCCCCGTCAGGATCGTGACGGCGGCGGCTTCCGCACGGGTCCGCGTGATCCGTCGGCCCCGCGGGGCGACCGGCCCCAGGGGGATCGTCCGCATGGGGATCGTCCTCAGGGCGACCGCCCGCGGGGTGACCGCCCCTATGGTGATCGTCCGCAGGGTGACCGTGGGGATCGTCCGCAAGGCGACCGTCCCCAGGGGGATCGCGGTGGCTTCCGCAACGAGCGGGCGCCGCGTGAAGGAGGGCCGCAATTCCGCAACGAGCGCGCGCCGCGTGATGGGGCCGGTGGTCCGCGTCCGGGTGGTCCGCGTGGCGAAGGCGGTCGCGATGGCGCTCCGCGTGGCCCGCGTCCACCCGCACGTCCCGGTGAAACCGTTCGCTATTCTGCCATGTCGCCGCGTCCTGCGGGTCCCGGTGGCCGGGGTCCTGCCGGGGCGGGTGCACCGCCTGCTGCCCCCGAAGTGGGCCGTATCCGAGCCGCGCCGCGCACAGGCGAAGTGCGTAAGCCGCAGGATGATGAAGAGGGCCTGCGCAACAAGCGCGCCGGGGCCGCTCCGAACAAGGCTGTTTCGCGCATCAAGGGCGAGCCCAAGCGCCGCGAAGGTCGCCTGACGCTTCAGGCGGTTGTTGGGGATGATGGGGATTCCGCTGACCGGATGCGTTCACTCGCCTCGGTCCGTCGGGCCCGTGAACGCGAGCGTGAAAAGCGTAAGGGAGGCCAGGCCGAACAGGCTCGTGTCGCCCGCGAAGTGATCATCCCGGACGTCATTACCGTTCAGGAGCTGTCCAACCGGATGGCCGTTCGCGCCGTGGACATCATCAAGATGCTCATGCGCCAAGGCATGATGCTGAAGATCAACGACATCATCGACACCGACACCGCGGAACTGGTGGCCACGGAATTTGGCCACACCGTCAAGCGCGTCTCGGAAGCCGACGTCGAAGAGGGCTTCATCACCGCTGCGGACTCTGATGGCGATACCCTGCCGCGTCCGCCGGTCGTAGCGGTCATGGGTCACGTCGACCATGGTAAGACCAGCCTGCTGGACGCCCTTCGCAAGGCGGATGTGGCCGGTGCCGAAGCCGGGGGCATTACCCAGCATATCGGGGCCTATCAGGTCCGACTGGAAAATGGCGAACGCGTCACCTTCCTCGATACGCCGGGTCACGCAGCCTTCTCGGCTATGCGCGCGCGGGGTGCCACGGTCACCGATATTGTGGTGCTGGTGGTGGCGGCCGATGACGGCATCATGCCGCAAACCATCGAAGCCATTAATCATGCCCGCTCTGCCGGTTCGCCGATGATCGTTGCGGTCAACAAAATGGATAAGCCCGGTGCGAACCCGCAAAAGGTCATCAATGACCTGTTGCAGCACGAAGTCGTGGCGGAATCCCTGGGCGGTGACACCCAGATCATCGAGGTTTCGGCCAAGACCCGCATGGGTCTCGACAACCTGATCGAAGCGATCCTGCTCCAGGCCGAAGTCATGGAACTTCGGGCCAATCCGGATCGGACCGCTGAAGGTGTGGTCATCGAAGCCAAGCTCGACAAGGGTCGGGGGCCGGTGGCCACCGTTCTGGTCAAGCGCGGGACCTTGAAGCGCGGCGATATCGTCGTGGCGGGCGGAAACTGGGGTAAGGTGCGCGCGCTGATCAACGAGCGTGGTGCACAACTCGACGAGGCCGGACCGGCCGAGCCGGTTGAGGTTCTGGGCCTCGATGGGGCACCGGATCCGGGCGAGCCTTTCGCCGTGGTCGAAAACGAAGCCCGCGCCCGCGAGCTGACGGAATACCGCATCCGCAAGCGCCGCGATAAGCTGCGCACCCCGGTGGCGGCGGTCTCGCTGTCTGACATGATGTCCAAGCTTTCCGACAAGAAGGCCAAGGAACTGCCGCTGATCATCAAGTCGGATGTTCAGGGCTCGGCAGAAGCCATCATCGGCTCGCTGGATAAGATCGGCAACGAAGAAGTCCGGGCCCGGATTATCCATTCCGCGGCTGGGGCGATCACCGAGTCGGATGTCCAGCTGGCTAAGGGTGCCGGTGCGCCGATTATCGGCTTCAACGTCCGGGCGGTTAAGCAAGCGCGTGACCTGGCTGAGCGTGAAGGCGTCGAGATCCGTTACTACGCGATCATCTACGACCTGTTGGATGACATCAAAGGCGTGCTCTCCGGCATGCTGGCCCCGATCCAGCGCGAAACCTTCCTGGGCAATGCCGAGATCCTTGAGGTCTTCGACATCACCAAGGTGGGTAAGGTCGCCGGGTGCCGCGTCACCGAAGGCACCGTCAAAAAGGGCGCTCGCGTCCGGATCCTGCGCGACAACATCGTCATTCAGGAAATGGGTGTGCTCTCGACCCTCAAGCGCTTCAAGGACGAGGTCAACGAAGTGGTCTCGGGTCAGGAGTGCGGGATGGCGTTCAACGGCTTCCAGGATATCAAGCCGGGCGACTTCATCGAATGTTTCACCGTCGAGGAAATCAAGCGCTCGCTTTGATCCTGACCGAGGAATACACACTGCGGCCCGGAGGCAACTCCGGGCCGTTTTTGTTGCGAGCTATTCCGGCAAAAGAATTGCGCTATCGCGGATATTTTTGCTAAATCCGGGGCATGAAAAACCTCGAAACCCATGTTTTAGTTCTGAAATGTCCTGATGCGCGCGGGGTTGTGGCGGCGGTTTCAGGCTATCTGAATGACAATCAGACCTCGATTGTAGAATCGAGCCAATTCCGTGATGCCGAGGGGGACATGTTCTATATGCGTGTGGCCTTTCGACCCGATGGCGATCGGGTGCCGCCGATGGATGTCCTGAAAAGCGGGTTTGCGCCGATTGCCCACCGGTTTCGCATGGATTGGACGTTCCACGATCTGGCCCGGCGACCGCGTTTGCTGATTGCGGTGTCGAAATTCGGTCACTGCCTCTATGAGCTCATGCACCGCTGGCGGGCCGGGACCCTACCGGCGGATGTCGTGGGGGTGGTCTCCAATCACGACGATATGCGCTCGTTCGTGGAATGGAATGACGTGCCCTATCATCACATTCCTTCTGTGCCTGGCAAAAAGGCTGAGCAGGAAGCGCGTTTGTTGGCGCTGATGGAGACGAGTGGCGCAGACGTGTTGGTGTTGGCCCGCTACATGCAGATTCTGTCGGATGAAACCTGCGCGCGCCTCGATGGACGCTGCATCAACATTCATCATTCTTTCCTGCCGAGCTTCAAAGGTGCACGGCCCTATCACCAGGCGCACCATCGCGGGGTCAAGATTATCGGCGCCACCGCGCATTATGTGACTCCAGATCTCGACGAAGGGCCCTTTATTGAACAGGATGTCGAGCGGGTTCACCACGGCCATACGCCAGAACAGCTGGTTAGTCTGGGACAATCGATCGAAGCCCGCGTCCTCAGCCGGGCCGTAACCTGGCACTGCGAGCACCGGGTGATGATGACCGGGGACAAGACCGTGGTCTTTTCCTGACCGCTTAAGGCACGGACCGTGCTCGATCTGGACTTTAGGGGCGCAAGAGCGTAAAAGCCGCCCCTTGCTTCCGGCTGGACGTCCGAACCGTCCCCCGGAAAAGGAAAGACAGCATGAAACGTACCTCCAAACGGGACGGCAAGGGGCAAGCGCCCGCCGGGCCCAGCCAGCGCCAATTGCGCGCCGGTGAACTGATCCGTCACGCTCTGGTCGAAATCCTTCGTGAAGAAGAGATCCATGACGAGGCGCTTCAAGGGGTCTCTGTGACTCTGACCGAAGTGCGGATGAGCCCTGATCTTCGCCACGCCACCTGCTTTATCGAGCCTCTGGGGGCCGCGGTCAGCGGCACCGGGCTGGATGAGGCTCATATCCGCCAGATCGTCGAAGCGATGAACCGCCACGCCCGCTTCCTGCGCGGCATTCTGGGGCGGCACATCGATATGAAGTTCACGCCGGACCTGCGCTTCATTCACGATGAAAGCTTTGGCACGGCCGCCTATATGGACGCCCTGTTTGCCAAGCCTGAGGTTCAACGCGATCTTCGCTCAGATGATGAGGACCTGGCGGAAGACGAGGACGATCAATGAGCCGCCGCAAAAAAGGCCTGCTCATCAATGGTTGGGTTTGTCTCGACAAGCCGCTGGAAATGACCTCGACCGAGGCGGTTTCCCGGGTGCGCCGCCTGTTTAAGGCCCAAAAGGGCGGCCATGCGGGGACGCTTGATCCCTTGGCCAGTGGCATTTTGCCGATCGCCTTGGGCGAGGCGACCAAGACCGTCCCATTTTTGATGGATGCGCAAAAGGTCTATCTGTTCACCATCGCCTGGGGCCAGACGACCGACACGCTGGATCGTGAAGGCGATGTGATCGCCACCAGCGATGTGCGCCCGACGACCGAAGCCGTGGATGCGGCCTTGACGGATTTTATTGGCACCATCACCCAGATCCCGCCCGCCTATAGCGCGATTAAGATCGACGGCCAGCGGGCCTATGATCTGGCCCGCGATGGCATTGAGGTTGAACTCAAGGGCCGTGAGGTGACGATTTACGATCTGGTCCGGGTCGCTTTGCCTGACGAAGGCCCGGATCAGGTGACCCTGCGCATGACCTGCGGCAAGGGGACCTATGTTCGGTCTGTTGTTCGGGATCTGGCGGAAAAGCTCGGGGCCTGCGCCCATGTCAGCGCGCTACGCCGCGAACGGGTTGGCGCCTTTGATCTTTCTTCGGCCTTGACACTGGAAAAACTCACCGAGTTCGTGCATAAGGGCGCACCCTCGGAGGCTTTGCTTCCCGTAACGACCGCGCTGGACGACATCCCGGCCCTGGCCGTCACGGCCGAAGATGCCTTCAGGCTTAAGCAAGGGCGACCGATCGTTCTCGTTCCCCGTCAAGTCGAAGCGCTAAAGGCGCGTCTGTCGCTCCGGTCTTCCGGCAGTGCAGAGGCCAGCCGGACCGTTTCCGTGACGCATGCGGATCAGATCGTCGCTCTGTGCGAGATGCGCGCCGGGAAGCTTAATCCCACGCGTGTCTTTCATCTTGATGTGGAGTAGCCACGATGTCGATTACGCCCGACCGCAAGGCGGAACTGATCCAAAACCATGCCCGCACTGCGGGTGATACCGGAAGCGCCGAAGTCCAGATTGCCATCCTCACGGAACGGATCACCAATCTGACCGAGCACTTCAAGACCCACAAAAAAGACAACCACTCGCGTCGCGGCCTGCTCAAGCTGGTCTCGCAGCGTCGTCGTCTGCTGGACTACCTGAAAAACCGCGAAACGCCGCGGTATCAGGCGATTATCGAGACGCTGGGTCTGCGTCGCTAAGTTCGGATCAAAAGGCGCCCGGGACGGATCGGGCGCCTTTTGGTTGTTGGCTGACAGCTTTGTGCTTCGCTCCTGGCGCGCGCAAAGGCTATAGCCACAGAGCCGACAAGGTCATGGGATCTTTCGGTTCGACTATCCGTCACGGACGAGGACACCGGTCCCGCCGCTTTGAAATGGCCGCGCCGCCCCGTTCACCCCCGATTGGAATGGGCCATCGGGATAAGAAAGAAGCAAATGTTCGACATTAAACGCAAATCTATCGAGTGGGCTGGTCGTAAGCTGACCCTCGAAACCGGGCGCATCGCCCGCCAGGCAGACGCCGCCGTTCTGGCAACCTACGGTGAGACCACCGTTCTGGCCACCGTCGTCTATGCCAAGTCCCCCAAGCCGGGGCAGGATTTCTTCCCCCTCACGGTCAACTATCAGGAAAAGACCTTCGCTGCCGGCAAGATCCCGGGCGGGTATTTCAAGCGTGAAGGGCGTCCGAGCGAAAAAGAGACCCTGGTCTCGCGCCTGATCGACCGTCCGATCCGTCCGCTGTTCGTCAAGGGCTTCAAGAACGAAGTCCAGATCGTCATCACCGTCTTGTCGCATGACATGGAAAACGATCCGGACGTGCTGTCGATGGTTGCCGCCTCGGCGGCCCTGACCCTGTCGGGTGCGCCGTTCATGGGCCCGATCGGGGGCGCACGCGTTGCCATAATCGATGGCGAGTATGTGCTGAACCCGACCCTTGAGCAGATGACCGCCTCGGACCTCGACCTTGTGGTCGCCGGGACCCAGGACGCGCTGATGATGGTCGAGTCTGAAGCCAAGGAATTGACCGAAGACAAGATGCTGGGTGCGCTGATGTTCGCCCATGCCGGGATGCAGCCTGTCATCGATGCGATCATCGAACTGGCCGAGCACGCCGCTAAGGATCCGTTCCCGTTCGAGCCCGAGGATTTCTCGGACATCGTCGCCAGCATCAAGGCGCTGGTCGGTGAAGACATCCGCCAAGCCTATAGCCACACCGCCAAGCAGGCCCGTCATGAAGCCATCGGCGCGGCCAAGGCCAAGGCCGCTGAAGCGCTGGTGAAGTCGGATGCCAAGCCGGATGGCGTTGACGCCAACAAGTTCGGTTCCGCCTTCAAGGAATGCGAAGCCGACGTGCTGCGTCGTGACATCATCGACCATGGCCGCCGTGTTGACGGTCGTCCGGTCGACAAGGTCCGCCAGATCGTCTCTGAAGTCGGTGTTCTGCCGCGCACCCATGGCTCGTCCCTGTTCACCCGGGGTGAAACCCAAGCTCTGGTCGTTGCCACCCTCGGGACCGGCGAAGACGAGCAATATATCGACGCGCTCGAAGGCACCTATAAGGAGCGCTTCTTGCTGCACTACAACTTCCCGCCCTATTCGGTCGGTGAAGCAGGGCGTATGGGCTCGCCGGGTCGTCGCGAAATCGGTCACGGCAAGCTGGCCTGGCGGGCGATCCGCCCGATGCTGCCGGCGACGGACGAATTCCCCTACACCATCCGCGTTGTCTCCGAGATCACCGAGTCCAACGGCTCGTCCTCGATGGCCACGGTCTGCGGCACGTCGCTGTCGTTGATGGACGCCGGTGTGCCGCTCAAGCGCCCGGTCTCCGGGATCGCCATGGGTCTGATCCTCGAAAAAGACGGCTTTGCCGTTCTGTCTGACATCCTGGGTGACGAAGATCACCTCGGCGACATGGACTTCAAGGTGGCCGGGACCGAGCTTGGGATCACCTCGCTGCAGATGGACATCAAGGTCCCCGGGATCACCGAGGAGATCATGAAAAAGGCCCTGCATCAGGCCCACGAAGGTCGCCTGCATATCTTGGGCGAAATGAACAAGGCCATTTCTGGCGCCCGTGAAGAGCTGGGTGAGTTCGCGCCGAAGATCGAAACCCTCAAGATCGCCGTGGACAAGATCCGCGAAGTGATCGGTTCGGGCGGTAAGGTCATTCGCGAAATCGTCGAAAAGACCGGCGCAAAGATCGACATCAGCGATGATGGCACCATCAAGATTGCGGCCAATGAACAGGCCAAGATCGATGCCGCCCGCGACTGGATCAAGTCGATCGCCTCGGAGCCGGAAGTCGGCATGATCTATACCGGCAAGGTCGTGAAGGTCGTCGATTTCGGGGCCTTCGTGAACTTCTTCGGGGCCAAGGACGGTCTGGTGCACATCAGCCAGCTCGCCCCGCACAAGGTCGCCAAGACCACGGACGTGGTCAACGAAGGCGACGAAGTGAAGGTCAAGTTCATGGGCTTTGATGACCGTGGCAAGACCAAGCTGTCGATGAAGGTTGTTGATCAGGCCACGGGTGAAGATCTGACCGAAAAGCTCGCCGCTGAGCGCGCTGAGGCCGGTGAGGAGCCCGAGAGCGATGACCGGGGTGATGGCGGCGATCGTCCGCGTCGCCCGCGTCGCCCGCGCCGCGACTAAGCCAGTCAGGATGACGGAAAACGGCCTCTTCGGAGGCCGTTTTTTTGTGCCCAAACAGATCCGGCACCTTTGAATGTCACACAATATTCACATCAAGTGCCCGTTTGTGTTGATATCTTTCGGGTCTATCTGGCGGAGGCGGTCATGACGGATTTAAAGCGACGCGATATTCTCAAGGCGATGGCCGGTTCGATGACGGGAGCGGCGGCGCTGGCCGGGCTTCATCCGTCGATTGCCCGCGCGCTGAGCATTCCGGCGGATGTGCGGACGGGGACCCTCAAGGATGTGGCCCATGTGGTGATCCTGACCCAGGAAAACCGCTCGTTCGACCACTATTTCGGCACCTTGTCCGGCGTTCAGGGCTTTGGCGACCGCTTTGCCCTGCCGGTCGGAACCGAGGGCGAGCGCGACGACCGGACTGTGTTTGTCCAGTCGAACGTGAAACCGGCTGCGGGGGCCCCCAAGCAGATTGCCCCCTTTGCCCTCATGACGCGCCAGACCTTTGCCCACATGCGCGTCGAAGGCACGCCGCATTCGTTTACGGACGCCCAGGCCGCCTGGGA
>JBKBWB010000065.1:0-1551 GCA_046289215.1 Asticcacaulis sp.
GATTGGTCCCAAACCCTCAAGGCCTTTGTCGAGGTGATGCCGCGTGAGCTTCTGGCCCTCGAACAGCGTCAGAGTGAAAAGCGCGCCTAGGACCAGGTGATCGCTTCGGCATAAAAAAAATCCCCGGGGCCTGAGGCTCCGGGGATTTTTTGCTTCCGCGGTGCGGCTTACTTCAGAACGTCTTCCGCTTTGATCACCCGGGTCTCGGGATGACGCTTGCGGATTTCTGCTTCAAAGGCCGACGCATCGCCCGCCACGACCCAATGGGCTTTCGACGGGTCATAATAGGTTTTGCCGATCCGCTGCACATCGGCCGCCGTCACAGCGGAGATCCGCCCGATATAGGCCGACAGGTCCGTCAGCGGCAGGTCATAGGTGGCAAGCTCAGAAAGCTGGCTGGCCACACCGCCGATGGTCTCAATCGACCGGCCAAAGCCCCCGATCAGCACCGCCTTGCGGGCCGTCAATTCGGCTTCACTCGGCGTGGTGGTGCCAAGGCGGTTCAACTCGGCTTTCATCAGGTCCATGACCTCTGGGGCCGAGACATTCTTGGTCTGGGCCGAGGCGATCAGGGTGCCGGGCAGCTTGCGGGCTGCCACGCTCGAATTGGCCCCATAGGACAGGCCGCGCTTGATGCGGATTTCCTGATTGAGGCGCGCCGAGTAGCCGCCGCCGAGGATGCTGTTGGTCACCTGAAGCGCATGGAAGTCCGCATGGCTGCGGGCGATGCCCCGGAATCCGACGGTGACAGCGGCCTGGCCTGAGCCCGGCAGATTGACAATCAGGCTCTCCGGCTTGGTGGGCATGACCGCCATCTTAACGGCCATGGTGTCAGATGGACTCTTCCAGCTCCCAAAGGCCTTTTCCGCCAAGGCGCGGGCCTGTGTGGCACTGATATCGCCACTGAGGACCAAGACCGTATTATTCGGGGTCCAGTAATTCTTGTGGAATGCACTGAGATCCGCCGGTGTCAGGGCCTTGAGGCTTGACGGGGTCCCGCCAATCGGGGTGCTGTAGGTCCCCTTGGCAATGACGCTGCTGTTCAGGGCCGAATTGGCCAGGAAGCCGGGCTGTTTCATCGAGACGGACAGCCCGTCCAGGGCCTGTTGACGCTGACGCTCCAGTTCCTCAGCCGCAAAGGCCGGATTGACCGCCACATCCGCCATTACGGCTAATGCGGCTTCAAAATTCGGGCTGGTGCTGCTGAGCGACAGGGTCGAGCTGTCATAGTTTGCCCCCGCCGACAGGTTGGCCCCGAGAGACTCGATTGCGGCGGCGATGTCCGGTGCGGACCGGGTGCGTGTGCCGCGTGTGACCATGTCACTGGTCATATTGGCAAGGCCCGCCTTGTCCGCATCGGCAGAGGCCCCGGAGCGAACCCGCAGGACGGCCGAAATCAGCGGCAGATCCTTGTCCGGTGAGACAATCACTTCAAGGCCGTTGGCGAGCTTAAAGCGCTCAGCGGTCGGGATCACCGGGGACACCGGTGTGCCCGGTTGGGGCAGCGGGGTACGCTGGTCTTCGGGCAACAGCGTCCAGACAGGGATTTCG
>JBKBWB010000065.1:1561-8766 GCA_046289215.1 Asticcacaulis sp.
CAAGGGCAATGGTATCGCTCTTGCCATTGGCGGGCTTCATCGCTTCGGGCAGATAGCGGATCTCAACGGCCTTGCCATGGTCGAACCAGGTCTTGGCCACGCGCTGAATGTCGGCGGCGGTCACCTTCTGGATATCGGCCAGTAGGCTGTCGGCCCGTTTCGGATCGCCATAGAGGATCACGGAATTGGCCAGCTCAAACGCCCGGTTAAAGGCCGTCTCCCGGCCCTCAAGGGTTTCTGCCAGCAGCTCATTGCGGGCTTCGGCCAGTTCTGCCTCGCTCACAAGGCTCGTCTTCAGCCGGTCGACTTCAGCCTTGAGCGCCTTCATCCCCTCATCCGGCGACTTGCCGCCCGACAGGATGGCGGCAAATGTCAGGGCACCGGCCTCCTTGGCCAGGTCAAAGGACGTAAAGGTGCTGGCGGCGATCTGTTGATCATAGACAAGGCTCTTATAGAGCCGCGAATTATCCCCGCGTGACAGGATCGCTTCGAGCACCCGGAAGGCCGCCAGGTCCGGGCTGCGGGCGTCCGGCCCCTGATAGTTCAGAACGACGGCCGGCAGCGGTACGTTCGGCTCATAGACCGTCAGGCTCTTGGCAGTGGTCCGGGCCGGTTCACGCACCGATACCCGCGGGATCGCCCGCTTTGGCGTCTTGATCGGGCCGAAATACTGGTCAATCCAGCGGTCTAGCTGGGCGGGGTCAAAATTCCCAGCGACCACCAACACGGCATTGTCCGGGCGATAATAGGCGGCGTGGAACGCGCGCACATCCGCGACGGTCGCGGCATCCAGTTCCTCGATCGAACCGATGCCGGGGCGCGCATAGGGGTGGACGCTATAGCTGGTCATGGGCAGATAAAGCCCAAAGATCTTGCCATAGGGCGAGGCCAGGATCCGCTGGCGGTATTCTTCCTTGACCACATCGCGCTCGGACTTGAACACGTCTTCGTCGATCACAAGCGAGCCCATCCGGTCGGCCTCGCCAAACAGAATTCGCTCAAGGTGATGCGCCGGAACCATTTCAAAGTAGTTGGTATAGTCGTCCGCCGTCGAGGCGTTGTTCATACCCCCCACATCTTCGGTGAGCCGGTCAAACGTCTCGTTGGGCAGGTTCTTGGTGCTTTTGAACATGATATGTTCAAACAGGTGGGCAAAGCCCGAGCGGCCCTTGGGGTCATCCTTGGAGCCCACATCGTACCAGACATGCACCGACACGGTCGCTGTGCTGGTATCGCGCAGGGCATACACCTTCAACCCGTTCGGCAATTGACGGAAGGTCGGGGTCAGCGGGGCCACCTTAAGCGGGGCCGAAGCCTTGGTTTGGACGGCGGTCGCTTGGCCCGCGGCCGCGAGTTTGGGCGCGCCGGCTGCCTCGGCCTTGACCTGGCCCGTTAGGGGCAAGGCGCAAAGCGCCGTAAACGCAAACAGGATTGCTTTGGTATTATGCGTTCGCTTTGTCAGAGCCCGACCAAGATCACGGGTCCGTTTACCAAGTGTCGTCATAAATATGCCTCCCCGGCGTGTTAGCAAGCTTCGCTACCATCCAAGGGACCAAGTGCTTTGGCAGCTTACGCTTTTGTCATAATCAGGTGGTGGTGGTCGATTGGGAAACAGAGTGTTAAAAAACACACTCTGAGCGAAATTTCACCCCGGCGCTTGTGCCTGCACGCGAAAGTGTGGTTTAAGCACAGCGTGGGGCGAGTAGGGGCGATTGCAATTTTCTGTGGTCGTTTAGATTTATCCGCAAGTAAAAGCGGAACTGGGATAACAGAGGTCGTTAATGTCTCTTCGTTCAGTAGTCGCCGACAGTGCTTTGTCAGAATTACTGAGCCGGAATCCCGTAGACTTCAATGAATCCGAATTAAGCGATCTTATCCGTGGCCGCCGCGTTATGGTTACCGGCGCCGGTGGTTCGATCGGTTCTGAAATTTGCCGTCTGTCTGCCAGTCTTAATGCCGCTCATATCTCTCTTTTGGAAAGTTCAGAGCTGGCACTTTTCAACATTCACACGGAATTGTTTCGTGATTACCCCGATGCCTCTGTGTCGGATGTTCTTGCCGATATCCGTGACGTAAGCCGAATTGATCAGGTTTTTGAACGTGAACAGCCCGATATTGTTTTTCATGCCGCGGCTCTGAAGCACGTCTACCTCGTTGAGCACAATCCGACAGAAGGGGTGCTGACGAACGTTATCGGCACGCGCAATATCATCCGCGCCTGTCAGGCCCACGGTGTGGCCCAGATGGTTCAAATCTCCACGGACAAAGCGGTAAATCCGAACAATGTCATGGGGGCCACGAAATATATGGCTGAGTCTCTGGTCTGCGCCGAGAGCGAAGTGGCCGGGACCCAGTTTTGTGCCGTGCGGTTTGGTAATGTTCTCGGGTCAACCGGATCCGTCGTAGAAGTGTTTCGAAAGCAGATTTCAGCGGGTGGGCCTGTAACTTTGACCCACCCGGAAGCAGAACGTTACTTCATGACGATCCATGAGGCTGTTCAGCTTGTGATGCTCGCGGCACTGACCAGTGCTAAGCGCGGTCCGGCACCCGCTCGTTTGTTTGTGCTCGAGCTTGGTGAGCCTGTAAAAATTCGCCATCTTGCTGAAAAAATGATCCGTATGGCGGGACTGGTCCCCGGGCAGGATATGGCCATTGAGGTGACGGGCTTGCGTGATGGCGAGCGCCTTCAAGAGGCCTTGATCGCCACAGACGAATTGCGCGTTCCGTTTACTCAAGGTGTTATGGAGTTGCGCAAGCGCAATCCAACCCGTGGCATTACACGGTTTGACATAGACATGCTTGAGGCAATTGCCCGGCAAGGTGACGCCGATCATCTGCGGACCGTTCTGTTTGACATGATCGAGCGCCATCTTGCAGCTAACGCTGTAAAAGACTCAGCGATGGTGTGACGACCGGACGCGGGCGCGTAACGGTTGGCCCCTTTGGGAGCCTGTGGTAAGCCGCCGGGCATGACCTATACTGTTGCGGCCCTCTATCAGTTCGTTGCCTTGCCGGATTTCGAAGCCTTACGCGGCCCGCTCAAGGCCCTTTGCCTGGAGCATGATCTGATCGGGACCTTGCTGCTGGCCCCCGAAGGAATCAACGGCTCCATCGCCGGGTCCGAAGCGGGCATTACGGCTGTCATTCAGGCCTTGACTGAAGGGCCGATGTTCGGTGGGCGACTGGATAATCTTGAGCTGAAATATTCCACCGCCAGCACTGTGCCGTTTCAACGGATGAAGGTCCGGCTCAAGCGCGAAATCGTCACGCTCAAACAGCCCGTGGCCGATCCACGCGATGTGGTCGGCACCTATGTGGCGCCCGAAGACTGGAACGCCCTGATCTCGGATCCGGACGTGATCGTTCTGGATACCCGCAACCACTATGAGATCACCTACGGCACCTTTGCTGGTGCGGTTGATCCTTTGACCGACAGCTTCAGCGACTTCCCCGCTTATGTGTCTGCGCATTTGTCACCCGAAACTCATCCCCGGGTGGCGATGTTCTGTACCGGCGGGATCCGCTGCGAAAAGGCCAGCGCCTACATGCTCAAACAAGGGTTCCCCGAAGTCTATCACCTCAAGGGCGGCATCCTGAACTATCTGGAGAAAATCCCGCCGGAGCAAAGCCTCTGGCAGGGGGAATGCTTTGTGTTCGATGGACGCGAGGCGCTGGGTCACGGCCTGGCCGAGACAACCCGCAAGGAGCGGGACGGGGAATAAACTCAATTCTTGTGCGGTCTTTTCCGGGAACGCCCTCGTCCTTGATGGCATTCGATGTTAAGGGGGCGCGCACTGCGCCTTCCTGATGACGTTTGATCATAAAGATAATCCCATGACCGGTTCTATTGGCTTTAAAGATACCACCCAAAAGACCAGCGATGTTCTTCAGGACATGATCCGGGCCATGGAGGGTGAGCACATCACCTTGCGCGATCTGCTGGCCAAGATGGGCGAAAGCGGGTTGCTGATTATCTGTGCGCTGATATCACTGCCGTTTCTGGTGCCCGTATCGATCCCAGGGGTCTCGACCGTGTTCGGGGCAGGAATCGTGCTGATCGGGATTGCGGTCACCTTTAACCGCCTGCCGTGGTTGCCGTCTAAAATCGCCGATCGTCCGCTAAATCGGGAAAAACTGGTGCCCGTGCTGGAGCGGGGCGTAAAGATCCTGCGCAAGGTGGATCGGTTCGTCAAACCGCGCCTGTTGTTCCTGACACGCGGGGCGGGGATGAACCGCTTCAATGGCTTGGTCCTGACGGCCGCGGGTTTGCTGCTGATGGCGCCGCTCGGGTTTATTCCGTTTTCCAATACCTTTCCGGGTCTGGCGATCCTGTTTCTGTCGGCGGGCATTGCCCAGCGGGACGGCGTTCTTGTCCTCGCCAGCTATGTGATGAACCTTATTACCGTGCTCTATTTCGGGGCTCTGGCCTATGCCGCCTTCTTTGCAGGGAACACCCTGATCAAGCTCGGGTCATGAGCTAAAAAAAGCCCGGACCGGGCAAGGCCAGTCCGGGTTGAGGTATCGGCGGGAGAAATCGCCGGGTCTGAGTGACATCTTTGAGAAGGCGCGGGCCTTAGAACGTGCCCGTCAGACGGACATTGATGGTCCGCCCCATGCCCTTGTCATCGACGCTGTAAAGCGGCGTATGCACCTTATCTTGAAGATTGAGCACCGATGCGGACAGCCGCACGGAAGGCGACACCCGCCAGTCCGCCATCAGATCCACCAAGCGATAGGACGGGTTGCGGATCGATGCGTTGTCAACGATCAGGCGGGTCTTGCCGGATCCGCGAGTGCGCACAGACACGCTGAACGCCTCGCCGAACGGACGCACGCCGACCAGCAGCATATCCCGGCGCTCCGGAAGGAAGGTGGCATAGCTGCCACGGGCCAGATCTTGTTTCTGAAGATCCAGATTTAGCTGACCAAAGACGATCCGGGCATCATAGTCCGCCAGCAATTCCAAGCCTCGGCTTTTGCTGGTGCCGGGCAGGTTGGTATAGAAATATTTGCCGAAGGTCGCGCCCGGTTCCGGCACGTAGATCTGGTTGATCGTGTTGTCGATGCGGCTGGAATAGGCATCAATCCGTAGCTTCAGTGTATCGTCTGGCCGTAACAGGCCGCCGTGGCGGGTCCGAAGGCCCAAGCTGATCGTCTTGGCGGTTTCTGCCTTCAGGTTCGGATTGGGGTAATAGATGACCCGCGTGTCGCCCGGATGGGCCCCGCCATAAAGGACTTCGGCTGTGGTCGGTGCCCGGAACGTATCTTCATAACGCAAGGTCAGGTCCGTATTGCCGCTGAAGGCCCAGCTGGCAAAGGCGCTGGGGCTGAACCGGTCCTCATGGCCGCTCAGGGTGATGACGTCGCCAATCACCGGAACCGGTGCCTTGGTGTTGGGTGCGGTGCCCGTGCCGGACAAGCCGTAGCGGTCCCAGGTTACGCCGGCCCCAAGGGTTAAGCGGTCAAAGCTGGTTTCCCCTTTGATCCAGGCGCCATCAAGAGTCAGTTTCCCCTTCGGATTAACCCCACCATTGCGGGTTTCGACCTTGTTGCTGAAGCGATAGAGGCCATAACGCAGGGCGAGCGGCTGTGCGCCGACCGCGATAAGACTCTGGTTGGACAGCTCCAGCCCAAAGGTTTTGTCGGTCACCCGTCGGTTGGTGGTCATGCCAACGCCGCCACCGCCATAGTTTTTGTTGCCGTAAAGAGTGCTATTTTCCCCCAAGGCGATGCGGGCCGACACATCGACGAGCTGACGCAGAGAATTCGTTTCCGGCTTCCACCGCCAGTCACCCGTGATCGATTGGGTGGTCATGGTTTGGTCGTAGAAATTGGAGCTGAAGAGGGTGCGGGTGCGCCGCGCACCAATGTCGACCCGTTGCGTACTATCGGGACGGATTTGCAGCTTCAGCAGACCGGAGTCCATCTCATAGCCACTGGCATTGACCGTCTTGCCGCTACCGTCTTCGTAGTTACCGCGATCAATGCGGGAAAACGCGCCCGCCACGGCAAAAATATCGTTCAAACGCGCAGCACCCGCCGCGCTGGCCTGACGGCTGTTGCCATTATTGGTGCCTCCAAAACTGATCCGTGCGCCGCTGTCCCGGCCCGGCTGGAGTAAATCGTCAACCCCGACGGTGCGTAGATTGACTGCGCCAGTTAGGGCACCCGCCCCGGAACCGCCCTCTGCCTTACCCTTGGTGACACTGACCCCGCCGATCAGTTGCGGGTCAGCATAGACAAAATCCCCGCCTTCATGGCCCGCAATCCGGAAAGTTTGGCGGACCCCATCGATCGTCACATTCACGCGGCCTGAGCCACTCTGGCCCCGGATATTGATATTCAAGCCAGGGTTCGACACCACGCTTTCCACGGTCACGCCGGGCAGGGTGGACAACCCGTCTTTCAGGTCGAGATCCCGCGATACGGCCTCATCATTCAGACGCACAGTGGCCACATCCGGTCCATGACTCTTATCCAGATCGGCTCGGGCACGCGCCTCTGCTTCCGGTGCGGTACGCACCGAGGCGGGGACGGTTTTTTCCTGGCCCGCTTTCACGGGTTCAGCGGCCAGAGCCTGTCCAACGCTCAGGACCAAGCTGGCCGGTAATACGATCAGGCCAAAACTCAGTCCGAGATTGAGAGCGAGCCGAGAGGCGGTCACGGTCAGGGTTCGGGGCATAAGAGTCTCCTTTATTATGCGAGTCATTCGCATTATGAGGTTGGCCATTACGCCGCAGTTTGCCGTGGGTCAAGGCACTTGCGAATAAGAATGATTCTTATTAATAGGTCATCATCGTAACAGGAACCCGGCTATGACCCGACTTTTCAGCCCCCTTTCAGCCGTGCTGACCTTGCCCTGCCTGATGGCGGTCAGCACGGCTCTGGCGCATTCGCCCTATCTCAAGCCCAATACTTTCAATCCTGAAGGGGCGCGTCAGACCGTCACGGTCGAGGCGGCCTTTGCCGAGCATGATCTTTGGCCCGATGTCGCCATGACGTCGGAGCATTTCAGCGTCACGGGTCCCGATGGCGTGACCCGGCCCCTTAGTGTGGCCGCCGGGACGCGCGATGTTTCCTTGCTCAGCGTGCCAATCCCGGGGCCCGGAACCTATCGGGTCAGCAGTGGCCTGCGAAAAGGACGGACCGCCAAGGGCTATATCAAGGACAACGATGTTGTCTTTGCCCGACCGGATCATGTTCCG
>JBKBWB010000066.1:0-8584 GCA_046289215.1 Asticcacaulis sp.
GGCCTGTTCGAGGTGGCCATGGGCCGCAAGCGCGAGGCTGAGTTCAAAGCGGGCTTCATGATCATCCGGGTTCTGGGCAAGGCGCGTTTCCACCGCCGAGGCATCCGCCGGGGCGCCTTCCGACAGCTCAAGGGCGGCTCGGACGCTGTCGAGGTCTGCATCCTTGGTCCCCTCAGGCACCATGGCGAGGATCTGGCGCGCCTGTTCGGCCTCACCGCTCTGAAGATAAAGCCGCGCCATCCCAGCCAGCGCCTTGACATTGGCGGGATCGAGCTGAAGTACCTGGGCATAGGCTTGAGCGGCCCCGCCCAGATCCCCGATCTTGAGCGACTCCTGGGCCATGGTGAGCACGGCGGCGATATCTTCGGCGGGACCAGAGCCGCTGGTCAGGCGCTGGACAAAGGCTTTCAGTTCGCTTTCGGTCTTGGCGCCCATAAAGCCGTCCATGGGCTTGCCATCAACAAAGGCATAGACGGTCGGGATCGACTGGATGCGCAATTGCCCGGCAATGCGCGGGTTCTTGTCGACGTCGATCTTGACCAGCTTTACGGCCCCCTTGGCCTCACGCACGACCTTTTCGATCGCAGGGCCCAGTTGACGGCACGGTCCGCACCAGGTGGCCCAGAAATCCACCAGCACCGGTACGGTCTTGGACGCTTCAATGACATCGGTCATGAAACTGGCATCGGTTCCGTCCTTGATCAGATCCGGTTGGGCGTTTGTCTGGGATTGCGAAAACATAGAGAGCCTCACTCATCATCAGGATCCGGACGGCCCTTCGGCGCACCCGCTCCGGTTGGTCATAACATGGGGGGACAGAGGGCGGGGATCAATCCACCGTCAACGCGGCAAAATCGATCACTCGGCTTGGTCGCTTCAGGATTTCAAGAAAGCGTCGGAATGTCGCTTGATCCATGGCGGTGGTCGCACAGTTTTCTAAGGGATGAAAATTGACGATGTCCGCCTCCCATAAGGCCTGATCGAGGATAAACCGGACGCTTTGCGCCGGATCATTGACGAGCGCATACGCCGTCACCGAGCCGGGCCGCACGCCCAGCGCTCGATAAAGCCGGTCTTCGGATCCGAACGACAAACGATCCGATCCAATGATTCCCGGCAGGGATTTAAGCGGGATCACCGTATCCTGATGGGCGCTGATCAGCCACAGTTGATCCTTTTTGTCTTTTAAAAACAGGTTTTTGGTATGGGCGCCGGGCAAGCTGGCCTTGATCTCCAGCCCCTCTTCGACGCGAAACACCGGCGGGTGATCCAAGGTGTGCGTTGCAAGCCCATTCGCCTCAAACCACGTCATCAGACGGGTGCGGGTCCAGGGTTCAGGTGCATCCGCAGGGATCTCGTTGGGTCTTTTCATCATATGCGGCGCCCTTCCAAGACTGTTTTTATGGCCCGGATCCTCCCACGGATCGATCCGGTCTTTGACGAACCCCATAACAGCCGGATATGCAGAAAAAAACATGTCTCCGGTCGATCAGGACCGGAAGGCCGGGAGAATGCGCCATGTCTCTTACCCCCTTTTCTCTGTCCGGTGCTGGTGGGCTGGATCTTGAATGTTTTCCGGTCCAGGAGCGCCCACCCGAGCTGGTGCCGGGCCGTCCGGATCGGGACTGGATGGATGCCTTTGCCAATCGCCATCCCTATCGCTGTTTGCCCCTGACCATGGCCAATACAACCGGTTGGGAAATCCTTTGCCCGGTCGGCTTTACCGCGGAATGGAACGGGGGCCCGGAACAGTCGGACATCACCCTGACCCCAGAGCGGCCCTTTCCGCACTTTCAGCATTTCGTTCAGTCGCACTTTTCGCGCGGCGTCGTGACGATGCACACGGGCTATATGTTCCGTACGCCCCCAGGTTGGGCCATGTGGGCCATGGGGGCCCCCAACCACGTCAAGGATGGCATACAGCCGCTCTGCGGTTTGATTGAAACCGACTGGCTGCCGTTTCCCTTTACGATGAACTGGACGTTCACCCGCCCGGGCAAGATCCGGTTCGCCAAGGGGGAGCCGTTTTGTTTCATCACCCTGGTCGAACACCGCAAGCTGGATAAGTTTGAGCCGGTGCTGAAATCCCTGAACTCCGATCCTGTGCTCAAAGGCCAGTATGATGCCTGGCAAACCAAGCGCTCAGAGTTCAACAAGGCCCTGGCGCGCCGGGATCCGGCCACCATCAAAGAAGCCTGGCAGCGGTTTTATTTCAAAGGGGAATTGCCGGATGAAACAGGCCCAGCGCCCGTGGATCACGTCAACAAGCGCCGACTGAAGACCCTTCGCCTCGTCTAATCTGCCGGGCGCTGGATGCGCGGGCCTAGGTTGCTGATCACGTCACGGGCATCAAAGGCCTGAACATCCCCGACGGGTTTGGCACCCTTGCCCATGACGATTTCTGCTGAGGCTTCGTAGCGGGTGATCTGGCGGGTCTCAGAGCTGTCGAACGGATCCATGTGGCTCCACCCTGCGAGGGTATAGACCCGCCAGTAGGGGTTCCACACATAGATCGGGCGGGGTCCACCGATCGGACCCGGCTCGCGTACCGTGCGGGTATCGGCCTCTGTGTTGCGACCCGAAACCGCAAACCAGTCATAGCCCTTGGCGAGGGTCAGCTCCGCCGCGCGGAACAGCAGGTAATCCTCGACCGTCTCGCGCTTGGTCAGGGTATTGCCCGAAAACGACACCCGATAGCGGTTCTGCTCGATCGCCTGTTCGCTATAGCCGCGCTGTTGGATTTCCCCGCGCGGACCGGTCACGGCTGGCTGATAGGGGGTGGCGGTGGTACAGGCAGTCAGAACCAGTCCGCTGGCGGCCAGAAGCAACAGGCGGCTGAGGCGCTTCGACATCGGGATCGTAACCATGGCTCTACTCCGGCAAGGACAGATCTTTGGTTAACAGATCGGTTTTCAGGCTCAAATGTCAATGCAAGGGATAGTCTCGCACCGCCTTGAGGTCGATGGCCCGCCACTTTCCCGGGGTGATGTGGTCGGCGTGTGTCACCCGCACGGAATGCAGCACCGCTTCGATCTCGCTGAGCCAATAATCCAGAAACCGGCACAGGCGCGGATAACGCGGCGCAAGATCCAGGGTTTGCCACAGAAAGCTCTGAAGCAAATGCGGATGATCGGGCATGTAAAACAGCACTTCGGCTGTGGTCAGCCGCTGTCCGCCCAGTTGCAGTTCAAGATCTGCGGCCATGGGCCTCTCCTTTCTTACATAAGAAAGGCTGCGCTCAGACTGTAAACAGAGGCTTAAAGGGTCTTAGGATCGCGACAATATAAGTCCGGCGACCACGATCAGAAGCAGACCGATAACGCAATTAAAGATTTTTCGAAAACGCGGCTCGTCCATGCGCTGGGCCAGGGCGACCCCGCCAAATCCATAGAGCATACTGACCCCGTCCATGCTCAGGGTGGCGATGGCAAACAACACCATCTGCGGAAGGATTGCGCGGTCGGTATCCAGAAACGGCGGCAAGACGGCGACAAAGAATAACAAGGCCTTGGGGTTGGATATTTGAACCATAAACCCATCTCGCAATGCGGATGTTCCGGTTTTCGCCAGGCTTGTATTGACGGCGTGGGTATCGCCTTTGTCTTTAAGAGCGCCCCAGATCGACTTTAACCCCAGCCAGATGACGTAGAGCCCGCCGACCCAAATAATGATCTTAAAGGCCTCCGGGAACGCCTTCATCAGGGACCCAAGGCCCAGGGCCGCGCCGATAAACCAGACGGTGCTGGCGAGGGACATGCCGATAAAGGCAGGCAGGACGGCTTTGTGCCCCCGGCTGGCCCCATTGGCCACCATAAACAGATTGGCTGGACCGGGGGTAATGGCCATCACGGCCATCACGAGCAAAAACGCGCCATAACGCGCCGGATCAACGGGCCAGTCCATTCCCACCCCTTTAAAAAAGCGACCGGGCCTGTCGGAAACAGGCCCGGCTTTCGGTTTTGCGCTTGTGATTAGCCCTGGCGCTGGTCGCGCTTGGCCGCCACGCGCAGGCGCAGAGCATTGAGCTTGATGAACCCGGCGGCATCGCGGTGGTCATAGGCGACCTTGCCTTCTTCAAAGGTCACCAGCTCTTGGTCATAGAGCGAATAGGGGCTCTCGCGGCCGGTGATGGTCACATTGCCCTTATAGAGCTTGACCGTGACGCGGCCGGTGACGTTTTTCTGGCTGTAATCGATCGCCGCCTGAAGCATTTCGCGTTCCGGCGCGAACCAGAAGCCGTTGTAGATCAGGCTGGCATATTTCGGCATCAGCTCGTCCTTCAGGTGCATGGCCCCGCGGTCGAGGGTGATGCTTTCGATCCCGCGGTGCGCCGCCAGCAGGATTGTCCCGCCTGGTGTCTCATAGACCCCGCGCGATTTCATGCCGACGAAGCGGTTTTCCACCAGATCGAGGCGGCCGACGCCGTTGTCGTGCCCAAGCTGGTTGAGCTTGGCCAGCAGGCTGGCGGGCGACAGGGCCTCCCCATTGATGGCGACCGGATCGCCGCGCTCAAAATCGATGGTGAACACCGTCGGGGTGTCCGGGGCGGCTTCGGGCGAAATTGTGCGCTGATAGACGAATTCCGGGGCCTCGATAGCCGGATCTTCCAGCACCTTGCCCTCAGATGAGGAATGCAGCAGGTTGGCATCGACGCTGAACGGGGCTTCGCCGCGCTTGTCCTTGGCGATGGGGATCTGGTGCGTTTCGGCAAAGGCCAGCAAGGCCTCACGGCTGGCAAAGTTCCACTCGCGCCAGGGCGCAATCACGCGGATATCCGGTTCCAGACCGTAATAGCCCAGCTCGAACCGCACCTGGTCGTTGCCCTTGCCCGTGGCCCCGTGACAGACCGCATCGGCCCCGAGCTTGCGGGCGATTTCGATTTGCTTTTTGGCGATCAGCGGACGGGCAATCGAGGTGCCGAGCAGATATTGGCCTTCATAGACCGTATTGGCGCGGAACATCGGAAACACATAGTCGCGCACGAACTCTTCGCGCACATCTTCGATGAAGATGTTTTCCGGCTTGATGCCCAAAAGCTCAGCTTTTTTGCGGGCCGGTTCCAGCTCCTCGCCCTGACCGAGGTCCGCCGTAAAGGTGATCACTTCGGCGCCGTATTCGGTCTGAAGCCACTTCAGAATAATCGACGTATCCAGACCGCCCGAATAGGCGAGCACAACTTTTTTTACAGACGGACGGTCGGTCATGGCGGACATCCTGAGGTTGGGACATGACGCCCGGCAAAGGGCCGGATCGTTCAGCGGTCAGAGGGGGAGGAAAAACACAAACGGGGGCGCGTTTAAGACCGCAACCCCCGCAACGCAAGTCTTATTCTTCACCCGACGGATTCGGGTTTTTCGCGGCCTGATCCTGACGATGGACCCAGCCTCGGATCTTGATCAAATGAACGACATGCCAAACCGCCAACAGGGTGCCAAAGCCCAGAGTTATCAAGGCCAGGGCCGGCAGTTTTTCTGGCGTGTTTCGCGCCCGTAACGTCAGAAAAACAAGGCCGCCAAGGATGGGCACGCCATAGACCAGCGGATAAAAGGCCGCCTTGGCCACCGGGGCAAGCACAAGCGGCTGGTCCGTGCGGTTCCAGTACAGGGCCACGCTTTCGCGGGCCCCCAGACTCAGCACCGCCCAGATCCCGGCATTGAACACCACCAGAAGACTGATGGGGGCGCTCAGCAGGGTGATCAGGATCCAGGCCGCGTCGCTCACCTTAAACGGTGACCTGTGCGCCCAGCTCGACCACGCGGCCCGGCGGGATGTGGAAGAAGGCCGTCGGATCCGTGGCGTTCTTCATCAGGAAGATGAACAAACGATCCTGCCACATCGGCATACCGGAGTTGGCGGACGGCACCACCGAACGCCGCCCCAGGAAGAACGAGGTCGACATGATGTCGAACTTCAGCCCTTGCTTGCGGCAAACCCCCAGCGCCTTGGGCAGGTTCGGGGTTTCCATGAAGCCATAGGAAATCGTCACCTTCTTGAAGTCATCGTTGAGGACTTCAATGCTCACGCGCTCATCTTCGTTGATGCGGGGCAGATCCAGAGTCTTGACGGTCAGGATGATGTTTTTCTCGTGCAAAACCTTGTTGTGCTTGAGGTTGTGCATCAGCGCGACCGGGGCCACGTCCGGATCTGACGTCAGGAACATCGCGGTCCCAGGTGCCCGGTGCGGCGGCCGGGTTTTCAGCATTTCCATCAGATCCGTCATCGGCACGCTGTCTTTGCGCGTCTTGGTGAACAGGATCTGCGTGCCCTTAACCCAGGTTGCCATAATGACAAACAGAGCAGCCCCTAGCATCAGCGGCAGCCAGCCCCCGCTCAGGACCCGTGAGGCATTGGCCGAAAAGAAGACCAGATCAAGCAGCAAGAATGGCGTGACAAACGCAGCCGTTTTGACAAATGACCACTTCCAGAAATGCCGGACAACGACATAGGACAGGCAGGTTGTCACGACCATCGTCCCGGTAACGGCCAGTCCATAGGCATGGGCTAGGGCGCTGGAGGTTTGGAAGGTCACCATGACGACCACGACACCAACAAACAGCATCCAATTGATATAGGGCAGATAGATCTGACCCGTCTGGGTTTCGCTGGTCCGTTTGATTTCCATACGCGGCAGCAGGCCAAGCTGAATGGCGGACTGTGTCAGCGAATAGGCACCGGTGATCACAGCTTGGCTGGCAATCACAGTCGCAGCGCCAGCCAGAATCACCAGCGGTGCTCTTAGATACTCAGGGGCCAGCATGAAGAACCAGTTCTGATCCACAAAGGGTTTTCCGGCGGCGGTTGCCTCAGCCAATACATGCAGAGCCAGAGCCCCTTGGCCCAGATAGTTCAATGCCAGACAGGGCAAGCAGAAAGCCAGCCAGGTAATTTGTATCGGCCAACGACCGAAGTGGCCCATATCCGCGTAAAGGGCCTCTGCACCGGTGACTGTCAGAAACACGGCACCAAGAACCAGAAACCCGGCCAGTCCATGGGTCAAAAGAAAGCCAACCCCAAAATGTGGGCTGAGTGCATAAAGGATTGTCGGATCATCAAAGATGTGGGTCAGACCCAGAATGCCCATGGCTAGGAACCACAGCACGCAGATCGGTCCAAAAAAACTTGCGACCTTGGCTGTGCCGCGTGACTGCATCCAGAACAAAACGATCAGTAAAAACAGACTAATTGTGATTACAATATCTGTGCTCACGTACTTTTCCATCGACGGAATGGTCTTGAGACCTTCAACAGCCGATAGAACGGAAATCGCAGGTGTTATGACCGCATCACCGTAGAAAAGAGCCGCGCCGCTAACACCAAGCGCAAAAATTAGAGGAGTCCGTTTGCCTAGGGCTCTTTGGGCTAGGGCCATCAGTGACAGCACACCGCCTTCGCCATTGTTGTCGGCCCGCATGAGAAACAGAACGTACTTGACCGTGACAACGAGGATCAGCGCCCATAAGGCTAACGAGACAACCCCAATAATTTCGGGCCGTGTTACGCCGTCATGTGCCGCTTGGTTGAGGGCCTCGCGGAAAGCGTAAAGTGGGCTGGTGCCAATGTCGCCATAAACGACGCCTACGGAGCCAAGCGCAAGAGCAAACACACCCGCCTTTTTGGCATGACCGTGCTTGCTGGCAGAGACAGGGTCGGATGCGTCTGTCATGGGATCACTTTAAATGTTGAATTAGTAGCCAGATGGCGTGTTCCGAAGGCCAAACCCGTGCCTGTCGGTCGTGGGGTTTGAGCCCCTGTGGTAAGCCCACTCATAAAATCTCTCCGGGATGCCGCCGGGCGTGGCGACCCCTTCCTGATTGGGCGGGCTAATAGGACTTTTCGCAGGTGCGTTCAATCGTGACGAACCGATGACGGCGGCATTTCGCTTCACGATCTGGTCATATGTCAAAAATGCAACGCTTCTCAGCAAGGCCTAGGAAAGACGCCCCGGAAGGCTTATGTAAGTCTGGATCATGTCAGACAGCCAAAGATTCCCCGTTGCCGCGCATATACTCGCCTTTTTGGCGCATGCGTCGGCCTATGCGCCCGATCAGGCTGTCTCCAGTGCGGTTCTGGCGGGTTCGATCTGTACGAATCCCGTTGTTGTCCGGCGCATGACCACGCAGCTGTCAAAGGCCGGTATGATTGCGACACGTCCGGGCGCAACCGGCGGCGCTTGGTTGATCCGCCGGGCCGAGGATATCCGCCTTGATGAGGTGCTTAAAGCCGTGAACGGCTGTGCGCATTTGGGCTGTGCGCCGGCCGGGGCCAAGGGCTGTCCGGTCGGTGAATTAATCCCGCGCACTGTCAACAACGCCATGAAGTTGGCGAATGCGGCGGCGGCTGAGCGTCTATCGCATATTACCGTTGCGGATCTCCTGCGACCGCTCGCTGAAACGGGCGAGTCCGAAACGGGTCATGCCGCCTAGACCTGTAATGAGGCCAGATCCTCGGCTTGTGCGCCCAGCGGATCTGGACCCTTCGGCCATTGCCTTGATCACAGGCGCCTCGTCGGGTCTCGGCGCGGCCTTCGCCCAGGCCCTGGCGGCCCTTGGCTGGTCACTGGTGTTAACGGCGCGTCGGAAAGAGC
>JBKBWB010000067.1:0-8581 GCA_046289215.1 Asticcacaulis sp.
GGAACTGACGGCGCGCGGGGCCGAGGCGGATGTGCGCTGGACCACGCCCATAACAGGCTTAAGCCTGCTGACCAGTGTCACCTTTGCCGAAAGCCAGTTTGGCGCGGATCCGGTAGCGGGTCTACCGTTACTGGCAGGATCGCGCGCTGCGTTCGCACCGAAATGGTCGGGATCCGTGATCGCCCGCTATCAGCGCAGCCTTGCAGCCGACCTCAAGGTCGGCGGTCAGATCGCCGTGCGTTATAACAGCGCCTATAACACCGGCTCGGACCTGTTGCCGTCGAAGATCCAGCCTGCCTATAGCCTCGTCAACGCGCGCCTGTGGCTGGCCGGGGATGCGGATCGCTGGGCGATCGAGGCCTTTGCCGAGAACCTGACTGACGAGCGTTACTATCAGGTTGCGTTCAATGCCCCCTTCCAGACCGGCACGCTCAATGCCTTTCTGGGGCAACCCCGCACCGTGGGGGTGACTCTGCGTCTGCGCCGCTAGGTTTCCCGCTTTGCCGGTCCCGTCCGTGAAAATCGGGCGGGATCGGACGGTTGGGCTTGCATTTTCGATCGGTTTGGCGTTTCAGCCAAGGCCATGACCTATGCCGTTTCCGTCCTGACCATGTTCCCCGAGGCCTTCCCCGGACCGCTTGGCGTGTCGTTAATCGGCACGGCTTGGCGCGAAGCCAACCTTTGGTCGCTGGAAACAGTGGACATTCGGACGTTTTCGAGCGATAAGCGCGGCTTTCTCGACGACACCCCTGCCGGGGGCGGTCCGGGACAGGTCCTGAAGGCCGATGTGATCGCTGCGGCGGTCGACAGTTTGCCCGATGATGGACGGCCCCGGATCTATATGAGTGCCCGGGGGCAACCCCTCACTCAGGCGCGCGTTCGGGACTGGGCTGCGGCACCGGGACTGGTGGTTCTGTGCGGACGGTTCGAAGGTGTGGATCAGCGGGTCCTTGAGGCACGCGGGTTCGAGGAGATTTCTGTGGGCGATGCGGTCCTTGCCGGAGGCGAGGCGGCGTCCATGGTCACGATTGAGGCCTGTGTGCGCCTGATCCCCGGGGTTCTGGGGGCCGCCGCGAGCCTTGATCAGGAGAGTTTCGAAGATGGGCTCTTGGAGCATCCGCAGTACACGCGACCGCGGACGTTTGAAGGGCTTGATATTCCTGAGGTTCTGCTCAGCGGGGATCATAAAAAGGTCGCCCTCTGGAAACAGCAGCAGCGTCAGGACACCACGCGGGAGCGGCGGCCAGACCTCTGGGCGGCGTATCTCGCCAACTTACAGGCAAAGGGCAAGTAAAGCCCCAAGGAGATGACATGAACATCCTGCAGCAGATCGAAGCTGAAGAAGTTGCAAAACTGAGCCAGGGCAAGACCATCCCGGACTTCCAGCCCGGTGATACCCTGCGCGTCAACGTGCGCATCAAGGAAGGTGACCGCGAACGCGTCCAGGCCTACGAAGGCGTCTGCATCGCCCGCGCGGGTGGCGGCATCAACGAGAATTTCACGGTCCGTAAGATCAGCTTCGGCGAAGGCGTCGAGCGCGTGTTCCCGCTCTATTCGCCGATGATCGAGTCGATCGAAGTCAAGCGCCGCGGTGTCGTGCGTCGCGCCAAGCTGTACTACCTGCGTGACCGTCGCGGTAAGTCGGCCCGGATCGCCGAGCGCGCCATGGTCCGCAAGGACGACAGCGCCACCGAGGCCTGATCTCTTTGCTATTCAGCACAAAACGCCCTCCGGTCTGCGGACCGGGGGGTTTTTTGTGCGCGACAACCCTCCATATCCACGGGATAACAGAGCCAAAGGCTCCGCTAAACCGTCCGGGCATGACCCGGCGTTCAGCCCAGGGAGGGGTATATGACCAAGCACGGGATGATCCTTATTTCGGCGCTGGTGCTCAGTGCCTGTCAGCAGCAATCCGGTCAGGCGGCTCCAAAACCAGAATCTCGCGCGGAAACAGAGTCTGTAACGGTGACCGACTTTGCCACTGGGCTTGAACAACCCTGGGGCATGGCGTTCTTGCCGGATGGCCAACTTTTGGTCACGGAAAAAGCGGGGCGTCTGCAACGGGTCAATAAGGCGGGTCAGCTTACCGAAATCACGGGTGTCCCGCCGGTGTTCGATGTGGGGCAGGGCGGCCTGCTCGACGTTGCAATAGATCCGCAATTTGCGACCAACAGCTTTATTTATCTGTCTTTCTCTGAACCTGAAGCCGGTGATCAGGCCGGAACGGCCGTGGCCCGGGCGCGTCTGGTCGGGGATAAGCTCGAAGATCTCAAGGTGATCTGGCGGCAAACCCCAAAGGTGCGCAGCGGTCACCACTGGGGCTCGCGGCTGGTGTTTGCCCGGGACGGGACCTTGTTTGTCACAACGGGCGACCGGGGCAGTCAGCGCAACCGGGCGCAGGATCTGTCGAGCACGATCGGCAAGGTGATCCGGATCAATACCGATGGCACGATCCCGTCGGATAATCCCTTTGTTGGCAAACCGGGGGTGCCGCCCGAAATCTGGTCCTATGGCCACCGCAATATGCAGGGCGCGGCGCTTCACCCCGTGACCGGCGAGCTTTGGACCCACGAGCACGGGGCCAAGGGCGGGGATGAAATCAACAAGACTCTGGCGGGTAAGAATTACGGATGGCCGGTGATTACCTGGGGTGTGGACTATTCCGGCCTGCCCATCGGTGAGGGGCGGACCAAACCGGGTATGGAACAGCCCCTGCATTACTGGGACCCGTCGATCGCCCCGTCGGGCATGGTGTTCTATACCGGTGACGCCTTTAAAAGCTGGAAGGGCAGCTTGCTGATCGGCGCCCTCAAGTTCCAGTATCTGTCACGCCTGACCCTGGAGGGGGACAAGGTTGTCGCGGAAACCAAGCTGTTAGAGGGCATGGAAGAGCGGGTCCGGGATGTCGAGCAAGGCCCTGATGGCCTGATCTATGTGGCGTTTGACAATGCCGATGGCCGGATCGTGCGGTTATCGCCGGGGACCAAGTAAGATCGCGTCGAGGGTGACACTCCGGCAAAACAAAGGGCGCCTGGATGAACCAGACGCCCTTTTTAAGAGTCTACAAAGGCAGGATCAGACGCCGGTGGTGGCCGGGCGGGTCGCGGGCGCGGCAGCGGGCTTTTGGGCCGGGGCCGCCTGAGGGGGCGTTTGCGGGGCCGGTGTAGCCGCAGGCGGGGTTTGCGCCGGAGCCGTGTCGGTGACATCGGCGGCATCCGGGCCGACGGCGGCCGGAAGCTCAGACCCCGGCATGACCGGCGCGGGCAAGGCCTCTTGCGGAACCGGGATCACCGCTTCAGGGGCCGGGGCCACAGGGACCGGCTTCGGCGCGGTTTCCGGTGCGCCAAGATCCTTGCGGATATGATGGAACATGCGCGGGTCCGAACAGGCACAGACCTTGATGCGGTCCTCGCTGTCGCGCCAGATCACCAGCGGATAGGATACGGCCACGCCATTGGCCTGCAGCAGCGGCTCAAGCTGGGTCACAAAATCGCGACCGGCTTCGACCACGGCGGTGCGGGCGATATCGCCATCGGCCGGACGAATGCCTTCGGCCTTCCAGGCCTTGTAGGGGACACTCATCCACTGCTGATAAAGCGACCAGCTGCGGTTCAGCCAAAGCTCGGCAACCGTCGAGCGCTCTTCAGCCGTCGATTTCGGCAGGCCTTCGACATCGGCCGGGGCATAGGTGATGACGCGGGTATCAGCGGCCACCACGTCCAGCTTCGGGAACTCCTGAAGCTCATAACGGGTGCAGGCGTTACAATTGCGGTGGGTGACGACATAGACCGTCGCGCCCTGGCGGCCCGGCGAGACCCATCCGGCCCCATCGAGCAGTTTTTGGATTTCGGCCTGGTTCTTGGAGATCAGCGTCGGTTCGTAGCGCTTGACGTAGTTCCAATAGGCCCAGTAACCGCCACCGGCGATTCCTCCGGCCAGGATCAGACCGATCACACTGAAAATCAGGATCTTACGCATCAAAGGCTCCCTACACCGGTCTTTCGACCCGCTACCCCCACCCGGCGACCCGCGCACAGATGAGCGTGTTTACCCTGAATATGCGCAAGACAGAAGTGTTTGTTAACCTAAGCCCGGAGGCCCAGAATACTGAAGGCGAGGAGGAGGCTCAAAATTGCCACAGCCCCCACACCCAGATAGAGCCGGTTATCCTTTGGAAAGCGTCTTTGACGGCTGTTCTGTTGGGCTGTTCCTGGGTCTGGATGCAGAGGCTGGGTCATTTGGGATCAGCGCATGGTTGGGATGACAAAGGCGCTGTCTTCGGTCGCGCCTTCGGGCCAGCGGCCCGTGACGGTCTTGACCTTGGTGAAGAACTTCACGCCTTCCATCCCGTGCTGGTTGGTGTCGCCAAAAGCCGACCGCTTCCAGCCGCCAAAGGTGTGATAGGCGACAGGGACCGGGATCGGCACGTTCACACCCACCATACCCACATTCACCCGGGCCGCAAATTCGCGCGCGGCACGGCCATTGCGGGTAAAGATCGCCACGCCGTTGCCGTACTGATGCTCGGACGGCAGGGCCAGGGCCTCCTCAAAGGTCTCGGCGCGGACGATCTGGAGCACCGGGCCAAAGATTTCGTCCTGATAAGACTTCATCGTCGGCTTGACGTGGTCGAACAGGCTCGGGCCAATGAAATAGCCCTCCTCGAAGCCCTGGAGCTTAAAGTCGCGACCATCGACGACCAGCTCCGCGCCTTCATCGACGCCCATCTGGATGTAGTCGGCAATACGCTGGCGGTGCTGGGTGGTGACCACCGGGCCATAGTGGGCCGAGGCATCGGTTGAGATCCCGACTTTGAGGGTTTCCATTTCCGCCAGCAGGCGTTCCTTGAGGGCTTCGGCCGTCCCCTGACCGACCGGTACCACCACCGGCAGGGCCATGCAGCGCTCGCCGGCCGAGCCGTAGGCAGCCCCGACGAGATCGCGCACGGTCTGGTCCAGATCGGCGTCCGGCATGACGATGCCGTGGTTCTTGGCCCCGCCCATGGCCTGGACGCGCTTGCCGTTCTGGGCTCCGGTCACATAGACATACTGGGCAATATCGGACGAGCCGACAAAGCTGATCGCCTTAACGTCCGGGTGGTGCAGGATCGCATCCACGGCTTCTTTATCGCCATGGACCACGTTCAGCACGCCCTTGGGGGCCCCGGCTTCGAGCATCAGCTCACCCAGACGCACCGGCACCGACGGATCGCGCTCGGACGGCTTGAGGATAAAGGTGTTGCCACAGGCAATGGCCACGCCAAACATCCACATCGGGATCATGGCGGGGAAGTTGAACGGGGTGATCCCGGCGACCACGCCCAGCGGCTGACGCATGGAATAGACATCGATCCCCGGCCCGGCCCCATAGGTATATTCGCCCTTGAGGACATGGGGGATGCCACAGGCAAATTCGATCACTTCAAGGCCGCGCTGAATATCGCCCTTGGAATCGGCAATAACCTTGCCATGTTCAGCCGACAGCATTTCGGCCAGGTCGTTCATATTGGCCTCAACTAGGCGCTTGAACTCGAACATCACCCGCGCGCGGCGCTGGGGGTTGACCGCAGACCAGCCGTCAAAGGCGGCGCGAGCATCGGCGACTGCGGCGTTCAACTCGGCGGTGGTGGCGAGTTGCACCTTGGCCTGAACCGCGCCGGTGTTCGGGTTGAACACGTCGCTGAAGCGGCCCGATGTGCCGGTGACACTCTGGCCGCCGATAAAGTGGTTGATCTGACGCATGGCGTTTCGTCCCTGAGAGCTTCTCGAAGAATGTTATTGTTGAAACGGGTTTAACGAGCCGCGCGAAGAAACACCAGATGGTGTCGTGCGCAGACGAGCAAATGTGAAGATATGGCGCACCCTATGGCTGGCGTAAGCGTGGCAGAAAAAGGCCCTTGCCAGCCATCGCGTTCCACGCAAGATCGGGTCATGAGCACCCCAATGATCAAAGCCCCGCATATTGTTGATGTTCTGATTGCGGAACGCGCGCCGCGTCTGACCGCGTCTCCCTTTTGGCCACTGGTCCGGCCTTTGCTTTACGCCGTGCTCGATTATGCCAAGGCGGTGCGCATGGCCGATGCCATTGCCACCCTCCCGGGGGCTGAGGGTCTGTCTCATGCCTCTTTTCTGCTGGCTCTGGACGTGCGTGCTACGGGCATAGAGCGGGTTCCGGCCACGGGGCGCTGTGTGGTGGTGTGTAATCACCCCACGGGCATTGCCGATGGGGTGGCGGTGGTCGATGCTCTGCGGCGCGTGCGTCAGGATGCGATCTATTTTGCCAATGCCGATGCATTAAGGGTCTGTCCCCGGTTTGACGAAGTTCTGATCCCGGTCGAGTGGGTCGAGGCCAAGCGGACCCGAGAAAAGACCCGCCAGACCTTGATGGCAGCCAAGGCGGCCTTTGAGGCCGAGCGGTGTGTGGTGCTGTTTCCAGCCGGGCGACTGGCACGGCGCGATAAGACAGGTCAGTTGACAGATCCGCCCTGGGCCCCGACCGCGGTGTCCCTGGCCCAGAAATACCAGGCCCCGGTGATCCCGATCCACGTTGAGGGCCCCTATTCAACGCTGTTCCACCTGTTTGACCGTGTCTCTCAGGAACTGCGCGATGTGACGCTGTTCCATGAGCTGCTGAACAAACAGGGTAAGCGGTTCGACCTGACCGTGGGCCATACCATTGCCCCGGATGCGCTCGCGGGCGAGGCGGCAGCTCTGACCGAGGCGCTCAAAACCTTTACCGAACGCACACTCAAGGCCTATCCAGAGGCGCGGTTCGCATGACGCGGCATCTCCTTTCGGCACGCGACCCCGTCCGAATGGCCTTGCCAGACGAAGCGGCGACGATCCGTCTGGGGCGGGCCTTGTCCGCTCTGGTGCAGCCCGGCGATGCGGTTCTGCTCTCCGGACCATTAGGAGCGGGAAAGTCCTGCCTGTCGCGGGCGCTGATCCGGGCCCTGACCTCTGAAGACGAAGAGGTGCCGTCCCCGACCTTTACGCTCGTTCAGACCTATGAGGCGACCCGTAGGGGTGAGGCCTTTGGTCTGGCGCATCTGGATCTTTACCGGATCGAGGATCCGGACGAGGTCGCGGAGCTGGGGCTGGACGATCTGCTTGAGGACGGGGTGGTGTTGATCGAATGGCCTCAGCGTTTGGGGCCGCATATACCCATCAATTGTCTGATCATCACCCTTGCTCCAGAGGGGGAAGGTCGGCTAGCGAGCCTTCGGGCCAGCGGGTCATGGGAAGGGCGTGAGTTTGATGATCTCGGGTAATGCAAATGCGGCGGTCAACGCCCGTGACGCAGCGATTGACGCGTTTCTGGATCGGCACGGTCTCGGTGGTGCGGAACAGCGCCCCTTGCCCGGGGATGCGTCCACCCGCAGCTATCGGCGGCTGATCCGTCCGGGTCAGGCCCCCTTGATGCTGATGAACGCCCCACCCGTGGAGGCGACCCCCTGTCCCGCCAAGGCCACGCCCGCAGATCGCATAGAGTTGGGTTATAATGCCATGGCCCGGCTAGCGGCATCGCGCGTGGATGCCTTTGCCGCCTGTGCAGGCTTTCTGAAAGCGCAGGGCCTCTCCGCACCCGAGGTTGTGGCATTTGATGCGGACTTAGGCCTCGCGGTGACAGAGGACTTGGGCGACGCCTTGTTTGCCCGTCAGATTGAACAGGGGGTGGATCCCCAGCCGCTTTATGAGGCGGCGATTGACACCCTGATCGGTCTTCATCGGGTCACACCCCCGGCCACCCTTGATCATGAATGGCCCTTGCTGAGCTATGATGATCTGGCGCTGCGGACCGGGGCGGATCTGCTGCTGGAATGGTGGCCCAAATTCGATCCGATGGTTTCAATCGATGCGGCGGTGGCGGCGGATTGGGAGGCAATCTGGAGTCCAGTGCGCAAGCGGGCAGAAGCCAAGGCCAGCGTGTTTACGCACCGGGACTATCATGCGGAAAACCTGATCTGGTTGCCCGAGCGCTCCGGCGCGGCCCGGGTTGGGATGATCGACTTTCAAGATGCCGTGCTGGCCCATCCGGCCTGGGATCTGTTGTCGCTGCTCCAAGATGCGCGCCGGGATGTTGACCCCGCGCTTGAGGCCCTGTGTCTGGATCGATATCTGGCCGCATTCCCGGATCAGGATCCGGTCGCCTTCCGGGCGGACTATGCCTTTTTGGCGGTGCTGAATGCCTCAAGGATCTTGGGCCTGTTTGCCCGGCTGATTATCCGGGATGGCAAGCCGCGCTACGAAGCCTTTATGCCGCGCATGTGGGGCTATATCATCCGAAACCTAGAGACGCCGGGTCTTGAGGACCTGCGCGATTGGTTTAAAGCGGTCGTACCCGACCGAATGGGGGCGTGATGACGCAGACGCTCAGTAACAGCGGCCCTCAAACCGCCATGGTGCTGGCCGCTGGGCTCGGGACCCGAATGCGGCCCCTGACCAACGATCGGCCCAAGGCGCTGGTGACGGTGGCCGGGCGGACGCTGATCGATCATATGCTGGACCGGCTGGTCGCCGTGGGCGTGCGCAAGGCCATCATCAATGTCCACTATTTTGCCGATGCGCTGGAGGCCCATCTC
>JBKBWB010000068.1:0-8369 GCA_046289215.1 Asticcacaulis sp.
ACTGAGCCTACGATACGCGCCTGGTGGCACGACGCATCTCAGTGCAGCCAGACCAAGTACGCTCGGCCCTTTTGGCGGCACGACCTTATGTCGCGAAGGCCCCCACCCATCCCAGTCATGAATCCCAGCGACGAATGGCTTTATCACAAGTGTTCCACTGAGCCCCCGCCACTCGAATATGCATCACGCATAAAAAAACGGGAGGCCGAAACCTCCCGTTTCCAGTTTTATAGAGGCAGTGCTAAGGATCAGAACTTAGCCGTCAAGGTCACGTAAGCGTAACGGCCCAGCACATCATAGACCTGTGCGAAGGTGTTACCGTTGTACGGACCAGCCGGGCCGCCGTTGCCGTCACCGATGATCGGCGGGTCACGGTCGAACACGTTGTTGATGCCGCCACGGATCGTGTAGTTATCCATGATGGACATCGAAGCGCTCAGGTCGACGTAGTTATAGGCCCCGATCTTCAGGTCCGTCTTACGACGCAGACCGACATCCTTCAGCTGCGCATCTTCCGAGGTCGCGTCGAGATCCACGCTGGAGAAATGACGCCATTGCGCGCTGATCGCGAGATCCTTGAACGGCGTGTTCCAGGTCACGCGAGCCTTGTGACGCCATTCCGGGTTCGGGGTGCCGCACTTGGACCCGAAGTAACCGGCACAGTCATAGGACGGATCACCCGGCAGAGGCTGAGTCTTATACTCTTGCAGCAAGGTCCCAACCAACGACAGCTTCACATCTCCCAGGTCGCCGAAGCCGAGGAAGTCGAGCGACGTCGAATAATCGGCGTTGAAGTCGACCCCTTTGGTTTGCAACGAACCCACGTTGAGCGTGGTGTTGATGATGTAGCCTTGCTCCGAAAGGAACAGCGAACCATTGGCATCGCGCTTGATCAGACCACAGAAGTACGCATTGCCCGTATCGGCGCAGCGCGTGATCGCGAGGTCAGCACCAACACCACCAATGAAGTCTTCAACCTTGATGTCGAAGTAGTCCACCGAGACCGTCAGACCCGGTACAAAGTCCGGCTGAGCAACAAAGCCGAGCGCCAAGGTGTCAGACACTTCCGGCTTGACTTTGGTGTTACCGCCGCCGAGGCCGTTGTACTGAGCCGCCGGGTTAGCTTCGATGTTGCCATACTGAGCGGCTGTAACGCCAGTACGAGCGCATTTTTCGCGGGTCATGCCTGCGGCAGCCAGCTGAGCTGCGGTGCCGGCGCAAGGATCGGTCGACCCATCGAGGCCCACGACTTGCGGCGTGAACAGCTCGTTGATGTTCGGAGCCCGCGAGGCGCGCTGGAAGCTGGCGCGCGTACGCAGCTGGCTGAACGGCGCATACTCAAGACCAATCTTGTAGTTGTCGAGTTTACCCGACAGCTCATAGTCCGAAGAGCGGAAGCCGAGTTCAAGCGACAGATTTTCGACGCCCGGACGGTTTTCAGCAATCGGAATACGGGCTTCGCCGTAGAACTCTTTCACGGAGATCTTACCGCTCACGTCCGGAGCAGCGCCACCCGAACCGGACAGCAAGCCTGCTTTGGACAGATAGTCCGCACGGAAGTCGGCCGAGTTTTTACGCGACTCGAAGCCGAAAGCGACACCGATGCCGGTCTCTGCCCACGGAGTCTTGAAGCCATACTGGCCAAGATCCCCAGCGAAGGAGAGCGACAGGATCTTTTCGTTCGAGACCCCTTTGTTGCCACCCGGTGCTTGCAGGTAGGACAGCGCCTCAGCGGTTACACCACCCGCGCTAAACAGGTTGTAGGGCACGCAGGCCGGATCCGTCCCATCGATCACCGACTGACAGACGATCTTGCCCGAAGCATCCTTGCGCGCAATCAAGGCGTTCGTGATGCGAGGGGTCATAAAGTAGTTGAGCGTGTCCTGGGTCGCGGTGACCGAGAAATACGACATATAGGCGTCGTAGGTCCAGCCATCGACGATTTCCCCACGCATACCGGTCACGAGACGGTAGTTGGAGTTCGTGAATGCGCTTTGGCGACCGCCACCTTCAACGTTACGACGCGCCACGACGCCCCTGAAGTTTGCCGTCGCACTCCCCGCATTGGCACCGCACATGGTGGCAAGTTGTTGAGCGGTCGCAAAAGCGTTGTCGCAGTTGATGGTTTGCGTGCTGGCGAAGATCCCGCCGGGAGCGATCTGAGCGGTAGACGATCCGCTCATGAACATAAACTCACCATAGGCTTCGGCATGATCGTTGATCTTATAGGTCGCAAACGACCCCAAGGTGTAACGCTCAGCCGGACGCATGTAGTAGTTCGTCGGACCGAAGTTATACAGATAAGCCGGAGCGCGCGGAACGAGGGTCGCCGAAGCGCCAGAACCGGTAACCTGGAAGTTGCCAACGCGGGCCGGGTTAGCCGTACCCGAACCACCGCAGACAAACTTGTCACCGCCGGTCAAGCTACAGGCCGAATAGTCGCGGTTCGCTTGAAGCACCGCTTCGTTGGTGTTGTAGGTGGCATAGGCCGTGATGTGGCCACGGCCATCATCAAATCCACCACCAAAGACGATGCTGAATTCGTTGGTCTTGCCGTCGGTGACGTTTTCTTCCGGAAGTGCAAAACCGCTAACTCTGTTGGCGGCTTGGGCTTCGGTGTTGTCGTTTTTGTGCATGTACTGCGAGGCCGTCGCCTGCAGTTGAAGGCCTTCGAACTTGTCGTTCATCAGGAAGTTGACAACGCCGGCGATGGCGTCCGATCCGTACACGGTCGAGGCGCCGCCGGTCACGATGTCAACGCGCTTAACCAGCGCAGACGGGATGAAGTTCAAGTCGGCAGCAGAGCCACCCGCCGTACCCGGCCCGAGACGACGGCCATTGACCAGCACGAGGGTCCGTGCAGCGCCCAGACCACGCAGGTTAACGGTCGCGGTCCCCGAGGAGCCGTTCGAATAGAAGCTGCCCTGACCCGCGAAGGCCTGCGGGAGGCTGTTGATCAGATCCTCAGTGCGGGTCACACCCTGGGATTTGATTTCTTCGGCACCAACCGTGGTGATCGGGCTGATGGCCTGGATGTTCGGCATACGAATCCGCGAGCCGGTGACGACGACTTCTTGGACGTCTTCAGACGCTGCAGGCTTGTCCTGCGCCATTGCGGGCACAACAGCAAAACATGCGGCCAGCGCGCCACCGATAACGGTTGAGCCGAGCAGCCGGTCCCTGATCTTGATGTGTTTCACGACACCTCTCCTGTTTTTTTCAGCCATTTATTGGCTTTGCATCGCCCATAGGAACGACGATATGCGTATTACAGGATCGTAACGGTGCGTTGGTCAACCACAACAAAATCAGTTAAAATCGATACGAATTTGCTTGTGCCATAAATGACACGATAATGTCACACTCGGATATCTTATCGGTGAAAACTTGTAAAATATCGTTACATTCGACACTAAAATATAATGGTCGAATAACAACACTATAACTTATCATTGTTTTGTTATCTGAAAAAACAAACGTCATTAGTAAGAAGTAAACTCATTACGATAACTCTGAGGCGACTCCTTCAATTCAAACTGTCCACCTCATTCACCGCACAAGCACCCGCGCGGCAAAGGGCGGGGCAACAGGTTCGGGAGTGCAGCCCGCCACAACGAGCTGTGCCACAATCAGACACAAAAAGGCGGCCGTGAGCATCTGAAGTCGTTTTGAAACAAATAAAGCCGCACGCATCCGACGAAACTCCCTTCAACGAAAATGGACTGGCCAAAACCGGGGCAAAAACCCGCGTTTGAACCGTCTACAGCTGTTGAAAAGGCAAGGCTGAGGCCATGGTGCGCGATTCCGGGCGCAATGTTGCGAGAATCGATCGTGAACACGTCCGTCCTTCAGACTGGCATACGGATTGCCTATTTCCTTAAGCGCGTTACAAATGGCTAACGTCTGTAACAGGGGGACGTAGTGCGTGATGACAGGCGTCTTCTGGGCTTCTGATTTTCAGTTCACCAAAGGTCGGGTCAAGGTCCACAAAACCGGGGCCGATCTGAAGCTGACGCCAAGCTTGCTCGGCGATGTCCGGCGGTGGGCGGTCTTTTACACCCCTGTCCGACTGGTAGGCTGGTTCAACCGCCTGATGCGGCCCGGCCCAACGGTGTGGTTTGCCCCGGATGCGCCGCGCCCTTGGTATTTTATCTGGGCCTGTACGACCTGGGCTGGCCTTGGGCTGACACGGGCCCCCGAAAAAGGCGACGTGGCCTTTTTCTTTGACGACGCCACCACAAGCGTACCCCCGCCCTATGGCCCGGCAAGACGGCTGAATTTTGGCTGTTCGGATGTATCAAAGAGCCATGTGGCAAAAATCTTTGAGCAGACTTTTGGCTATCCGTTACAGATTGATCCGGAAATCTGGTCTGGTCCGGCGGTCGAAAAAAGCGAATTGAATGCCGCCCATGACGGCCGGATCGTCCAATGCCCTTGCAAGGCCCAGCCGGGAAAGGTGTATCAAAGGCTGATCCAGAATTCGGATGGCTATCTGGTCGAGGATCTGCGGACCTCATTTGTCGATGGCGAACCCATTGTGGTGTTTGTTAAACGCCGCCCGGTCAACCGTCGTTTTGAGAACATCAATTGTAAAGTCACCCTGACCACGCCCGAAGCAGTATTCAGCGCCACGGAGCGAGACACACTGGCGCGCTTTGCCCGGGCTATGGGCCTAGATTGGGGCGGCGTGGACATTTTGCGCGATACCCAAAGCGGCAAGCTTTATATCGTCGATGTCAACAAGACCGACCTTGGACCGCCCATTACCCTGGACCTGACATCCAAAATCCGCGCCACGCAGCGTATGGCCAATGCGCTCCGCGCCATGGTTGAGCGCCCCCGCCCGGTGTCATGATCCCCTACGTCTATGAGCCCGAGGTTGACTATGGCCGGGCCGTGGATCTGGCCAAAGGCGTTCGCCGGGTCACGGCGCGTAATCCCGGCCCCTTTACCTATACGGGGACAGGCACCTATCTCGTGGGCACGGACACCCTTGCGGTCATCGATCCGGGGCCGGACGATAAAAACCATCTTCAGGCTCTGATTGCGGCGATTGGGAAGGCCCCAGTCAAAGCGATATTGATCACACACCGACATCGGGATCACTGCCCCTTGGCACGCGCCCTGTCGCGCGAAACGGGTGCACCGGTTATGGCCGCACCGGGTCCGGATCACACCCATGCCCCCGCAAGCGCCGTAACTGAAGCTGTAGCCATAGAAGAGGATATCGACGCTCTTTTTCAGGCTGATGTTCACCTCGTAGAGGGACAACAGATTGATCTAGGCGATCAGTCTTTGCGGGTCTTGGAAACCCCCGGCCACAGTCGAGATCACCTGTGCTTTGCCCTAGACCCGACCGGCGGCCTGTTTTGCGGGGACCACATTATGGGGTGGTCAACCAGTGTGATCGCCCCGCCGGATGGCCACATGGGGGCCTATATGGCCAGCCTGAAACGCGTACAGGCTGAAGGCTTTTCCGTACTATGGCCCACACACGGCCCCCCCATCACTACGCCAGCGCCCTTTATAGAAGCCTGTATCCATCATCGCTTGCGACGAGAGCAACAGATCCTGAGGGCCGTTCACCGGGGATATTCCACCCCCTTGGAGCTTGTGGCGGAACTCTATTCGGATGTAGACCGGCGCCTTTGGCCTGCAGCGAGCCTGTCGGTTCGTGCGCACCTAGAACACCTCGAAGACCAAGGCCGCGTGATCCTGCAACAAGGCCAGTGGCAGCCTGTTGGCTGAGATCAGCCCATTATAATCCGGGACTATGGAAGCTTACGCAGTTCAGCCAAGAGGCTGCGGGCCAGACGACAATTGCGGCCCAGATCGGGCACAGCTTCAACACTGGTGATACGAAGGTCAGTCCGACCATTGCGCATTTCGATCACAACATCACTCGACAGTCCAAACCAGAACGTCTCGTATCGCCCCTCGACTCGCCACGGCGAGCGCCCGGTAACTGTCCATTTCTCAGCTTGGAGCACTTCGGCGACCTTATGATGGTTTTTCATTCCCGTCACTGAAGTCAGACCAGGACACGTTTCGGCATTGATATCGGCGACAGACCGACCGGACCATTGCAAGGGCGCCGTCCTTGGAACAAAGGGGGCTTCTTCCGGCTGAATATCTCCCCGACGGCGCATCGCCAGGCTTTCTCGAGAATAACTCAAGGCAGGCGCCCACCGTGTTGCGACGTCGCTCACGGGCGGTGAGGCCAGTAACAGCGACTGATAGAGGGCAAACCCACCCACGGTGAAGCCAGACAGGACCGCCGCCCCCAATGCCACCCAGCCGGCCCGGGTCGGACAGAGAAACAACGTCAGCAACAAGATCAGAATGGACGAAGCCAAGCCCAAGATGGCAAGCTTGGGAGAGACGGATACGGTCAGCAGGTCGAACCCGACTTGGGCATCAATGACATCCATCTTGGTCAGGACAGCGGCGAAGAAAATGAGCAGTGGCGCCGTAAGACTGAATAGCAAGGCAAACAACGCCATGCGACGGGCCAAGATACGCCGCCCCTCAGAAATTTCCGCCATAGTCCCCTCCCCCGACAGCCCGCACGCGCTGCCAAACCTTACAGGACGTTAATTATTCGGAACTGAAGGCAATTTGTAGTCCGAAAACTGCTGCCGCAGGGTTTTTTTGTCAATTTTTCCGGTTGAGCCCATCGGCATTTCGTCGATAAAGACAACGTCATCTGGCATCCACCATTTCGCGATCTTTCCAGACAGAAACTCCTGGAACTCAGCCGGTGTTGCGGTTTCACCCGTCTTGAGCTTTACAAGCAACAAGGGCCGCTCATCCCATTTCGGATGGGGAACGCCCACAACAGCGGCCAAGATGGCTTTGGGATGACCTACAGCCAGGTTCTCAATTTCAATCGAGCTGATCCATTCGCCACCAGACTTAATCACGTCTTTGGCTCGATCTGTGATCTGCATGTAGCCCTGAGCATCCAGCGTGGCGACATCGCCCGTGTCAAAAAAGCCTTCAGCATCAAGGGCAGATTCCGCCTCTGCGCGATAATAGGTTCGAGCGACGGCCGGGCCACGCACCTTGAGATGACCAAAAGCCTTGCCGTCATGTGGCTGTTTTGTGCCGTCCGGCCCTTCAATTTTCATCTCAACGCCCAGAGGGGGGCGCCCTTGCTTCATCAGACTGGGCACTTGCTGATCAAACGGAAGCGCGGCGACCTCTGGCGTCAGAACATTGACCGTTCCGAGCGGCGACGTTTCTGTCATGCCCCAGGCATGGCACACCTGAACGCCATACTGGCTATGGAAGGCACGGATCAGGCTTTCAGGCACCGCCGCCCCGCCAATCGTCACCTTTTTCAGCGTGCCAAGCGATTTGCCAGACTCGGTCAGATACTGAAGCAGCATTTGCCAAACGGTCGGAACGGCAGCGGACAAAGTGCATTTTTCCGTTTCCAGAAGCTCGTAAATCGACGCCCCATCCATCTTGGCCCCAGGCATCACGAGCTTTGCGCCAACCGCCGGCCCACTGAAGGCCACACCCCAGGCATTGGCATGGAACATCGGCACGACAGGCAAAAGCGTATCTTGGATCGATGCGCCCAAGGTATCGGCCTGATTACACATATAGGTGTGCAGGAAGTTGGAGCGGTGCGAATAAAGCACCCCCTTGGGATTGCCCGTCGTCCCGGATGTATAGCAAAGCCCAGCAGCCGTATTTTCGTCGAACTGCCCCCACACACAGTCCGGCGCGGCATCCTTGAGGAGAGCTTCGTAGCATTCCGCCCCCGGCAAACTGGTGGACGGCATGTGCCATTCATCGGTCATGATCACGACACGCTTAACTGTCGGACAATGCGGCAAAATCGCATCCAGTAGCGGCAGGAAAGTCAGATCGGTGAAGATGACCTTGTCTTCGGCGTGATTGATAATCCAGGCCAATTGTTGCGGAAACAGACGCGGGTTCAGGGTGTGACACACGGCCCCTATTCCCATAACGCCATACCAGACTTCCATATGACGGGCGGTATTCCAGGCCAGGGTCGCCACACGGTCGCCCAGACCGATCCCCCAGCTTTCCAGCACATGAGAAATGCGGCGTGCCCGATCATAGATCAGACCATAGGAGGATCGGACGATTGGCCCCTCGACACTGCGGGTCACCACTTCCTGATCCGGATGCCACGTATTGGCGTGGGTGATGATTTTATCGAGTGTCAGCCCCCAAGCCTGCATCAAACCCTGCATGCGTCCCTCCATTGATCTTTGTTATATAGAAAAGCTATGGGCAGTTCTTGCGTTAATCAATGGGTTTAGAGCCTTGCCTTGGGCGGATAACCCCTAAGTGATCCGCTTTCCGTTGCGTCGCACGGCTGAAACACCTGA
>JBKBWB010000069.1:0-8240 GCA_046289215.1 Asticcacaulis sp.
CGACCGACGTGACCGGGATCATCCGTCTGCGCGAAGGCGTGGAAATGATCATGCCGGGCGACAACGCCGAGTTGGACGTCGAGCTGATCACCCCGATCGCCATGGAAGAGAAGCTGCGCTTCGCTATCCGTGAAGGCGGCCGCACCGTCGGCGCCGGCGTCGTCGCAAAGATTGTTGAATAACAATCTGAGCGACCCTCAAAAGTGGCGGGATGCGCAGTCTGGGTGAAAAGCCTGGGGTGTCCCGCGCACTGAGAACGTCGATATAAAAATCTGAAAACCCCCGCTGCAATCAGCGGGGGTTTTTTGTTGAAGTGTTTCGCCCATAAAGTTTTTACTGATGAAACTTCTTCTCTTAAGGCGATGCTCATGTTTGCCCGTTATACGCGAGGCGAGTTGTACGATTTTCAGGCGTAAGGTGTAGGGTGGGGCAATGATTACATCAGATATTTTGAGTCCAGATGCCCTGACTGATGAACACAAGCAGTGCTGGGCGAGTTGGCAACGCAGCAATCCAGAACTGACCAGTCCTTTCTTTGATTTTCGTTTTTTTCAGGCGGCGGCCCGAACCGTGCCCGGAGCCCGTGTGGCGATGTTTCATGACCGGGGGAGGCCGGTCGCGTTTTTGCCGTTCCAGCGGCGAGGGCAATTAATCCAGCCCTTGGGCGCGCCCTTGTGCGATTATCATGGCTTGATTGCAGCACCTGAGACATCCGTTGACCTCAAACAGATGCTTCGACGCGCTCATGCGGGTGTCATGCGCTTCGGCAGCTGGGTGGGGCCGGTACAGAATGCGGTTCCTGTGGCGATGCACGAGCGACTGGCCATCCTGATGCCGGACGGCTTTGCTCCTTGGCTTGCAGGACAACATAAGCGCCATCATAAATTCTATAAAAATCTGGGTCGCTGTGAGCGTGGAGCCGAACGGGATCTGGGACCTTTGCGATTGGTTATGGATGCGAACTGTTCGTCAGACCGCAACTGGATTATCGCTCAAAAGCAGGCCCAGTATCGTCGCACGAGGCGTCATGATGTGTTTCAGTGCGGATGGACCGGTGCGCTCCTCGATCAACTCAGCCTTGGGGCCTCCCCAGAATTCGGGCTTCGAACATTTGTCCTCTACGCTGGGGAAACGCGCCTGGCCGCAGAAATGGTCCTTCAGAATGGACGGGAGGTCCATCGGTGGTTTCCCGCTTATGATCCGCAATACCACCGCTACAGTCCGGGCGTGCTTCTTCTGAGCGCCATGCTTAAGCACCTTGAGACGGAAGGTGTAACGCATGTCGATTTTGGAAGCGGCGATGAACCCTACAAACGGTATATGGCCGATCCCGTGGGCGTCGTTCATGAAGGTCGCGCCGAGACCTGTTTACTCCATCTGGCCGTCAGCCATGGGCTAGACTGGCTAGAAACGCGTGTCCCCCAACAACAGGCAAGGGTTCTCGCATTCCGTAACAGTTTGCGGCGCAGAGTGGATGTGATCAGTGGCTGTGAAACCCGTCTGGATGGATGGGTAAGGGCCTCAGCGGTCGCAGCCCTCGGGCTGGCGGGGAAATTTTCGACCCTTAGTCATCCAACCGGATAGGAACGCACGAAAGCAGATGAAATCTGTGTCATGACTCTCAATTAAGCTGACATCATGGGTATCAGGCGTCAGTTTGAGGGAAATCGGGAGGCAAACATGACCCTTAAAGTAATCACCCCTATCAAGATGCTGGCACCAGTCGCATTGGTTTCGGCTCTGGCCATGGTTCCTGGTCTGGCCCAGGCTGAAAAAACATCGTCCTTAGCATCGTTGAAAGTCAAAGACGCCGTCGTCCGACTCGTCGTCATTCCTGAAGATCGCACCGACTTTTCCTACAGCCTGACAAAAGGCTCTGAGGCCTTTCCATCTCTGACTGTTCGCCAAGATGGCAATCGCTTGATCTTCGACGGCGGCCTGAAGCGCAAAATTCGGGGCTGCAATAATATGCGTGGCAATGCCGGAAGCATGCCAATCGATCCGATGAAACCGGATCCTGATGCACGTATTACACTCCGGGACGGGCAGGATCTGAAATTGAGCGACGCACCCTTGCTGGTTGTGCGGGCGCCGAAATCCGTGGCGGTCAGTACCTCGGGGGCGTCAGTTGTCGCCGTAGGTCGTACGCAGGCACTCGAAGTGAACAATGCGGGCTGCGGGGCATGGACTGTCGCAAATGTCGAACAGCGCCTTGAGATCAATCAGGCTGGTTCCGGAAAGATCGTGGCCGGAAACAGCGCGTCGACGGAAGTCAGCGTTGCAGGTTCAGGTGACATCTATATAGCTGATACCAAGGCTCTTGAGGTGTCCATTGCCGGCTCCGGTGATGTGAGCGCCCGAAGTGTCGAGGGGCCGGTGGAAGTCAGCATCGCTGGATCCGGGGATGTCCGCATTCAGCAAGGCAAGATTAGCCACCTTGAAGTCTCGATTGCCGGGTCGGGGGATATCAAAGCGCCGCGCGTGGTCGATCTGAGTGTTTCTATCATGGGCTCAGGTGATGTTGAGGTCGAGACCATCGAAGGTAAGCGGAATGTCTCGATCATGGGCGGGGGCCGGATTAACGTCCGCAAAGACTAAGGCCTTCAATGCGACAACCCGGGTAGGCATCGCCTGCCCGGGTTGTTAACCATTCTGCTTAGCGTTAGAGAAAGTTGCATTTGCTAGCTTATCCCATCAAGGGGAGGCGCACGTGCTCAGAATTTCTCATGTCAACGTCGTCAGGCCAACAGAGCTGTCGGAAGCGGATTTGACTTTTTGGCGTAGAGCCAGACGGATCAATATCGTTTATGATAGTCCTTATTTCGCTCCGGATTATGTAATGGGTCTCGCGGAAGTCGTTCCGCATGGCTTTGTAGCCCGTCTGTGCAAAGGCGATGAGTTGGTAGGTCTTTTGCCTTTTCAACGCAGAGGGCGAACGATTCAGCCGTTTGGTGCTCCCCTGACAGACTACTGCGGCATCATTAGTCTTTTGCCCCTCGACTATGAGCCCGAGCACCTGTTGCGCTGGCTGGATGCTGATGTGCTGGAATTTCAGGGTTGGATCGGTCGCGGACATGAGGAACGACGCGGGTTCATCCGAAACACCTCCCAGGTCGCCGACCTGTCTGACGGCTACGAAGCCTATTTCACTACTCAAAAAGAAGCGCATCATAAGTTCTTCAAGAATGTGGGGCGCTGTAGCCGTAATCTGGAGAAAGACCTGCAGGGTCTGACGTTCCGCTTCGGCACCGTCACAGAAGATGTTCTCGAATGGGTGCTGGAGCATAAGCGCGATCAATATCAGCGCACGGGCATGCACGATGTGTTCTCCTGTGGCTGGACCCGGGATGTGCTTTTGTCCCTGGCCCGGTCCGATGCACCGGATCTGGGCTTGCGAGTTGGGCAATACCTTCATGAAGGACGCCGGGTGGCGGCAGAGATCTGCTTGTTGAATGGCAAGACCCTTCACCTGTGGTTCCCGGCCTATGCCCCGCAATACGCCCGATATTCGCCGGGCATTCTCCTGACCCTTTCGATCCTCAAGCATGTCGCGGACCTTGGGGTTACGGCCGTGGATTTTGGCTGTGGTGGTGAGGGCTACAAGCACACCATGACCAGTCCGGGTCGTGAGTTTCTAGAGGGGGGGCTGGTACGAGCCCCCAAACCTGATGCATTGCGACAAATCCTGACGACTGTGGCCCCACAGCATCTCGACCGATACGATTCGGTCAGGCTGGGTCTGCGCCGTCGCATGGCGGTAATCCGGGCTTGTGAAGTGGACCTCAGCGGTAAACTGAATGCTTATCAGTCATTGATCCGACGGGCCTTGCAGCGTTTGAAGCCGGAAGCGACAAGGGCCTGAAGAATTCCCCGATCGGGGTGCGATTGGCCTTGACGGATCCTGATTCCATAGGCATAAGCACCACCTCTGTTGGACCGGCTGTGACCTTTCTGGGTCAGACGCGGTTCGCAAGACGTACGGACGTCGTGCTACTGGCCCTTTGGGTTGGCAACACATTTTCCGATCACGGGCCCACGCGGGCTTTACCGCGCGGGCCTTCGTTTTTGCGGATTAAGTGTCCGAATGCTCTCGGGTGTTCGGAGCCGGTCTTTGAAATGGTTCATAGGGCGCGGTAGTCGCAACCTGTAGGAAAACGAGCGATATGGATCGTCAGAACATCCGCATCAGGCTCAAGGCCTTCGATCACCGCGTGCTGGACCATTCCGCGCGCGAAATCGTCAATACGGCCAAGCGCACTGGTGCCACTGTCCGGGGGCCGATCCCCCTGCCGACGCTCATTGAGCGTTTCACCGTCAACCGCTCGCCGCACGTCGACAAGAAGTCGCGCGAGCAGTTCGAAATCCGCACGCACAAGCGCGTGCTCGACATCGTCGATCCGACCCCGCAGACTGTGGACGCGCTGATGAAGCTCGACCTGTCCGCTGGTGTGGACGTCGAGATCAAGATCTGAGGAGGGACCCATGGCCTCTAATCTCAGAACTGGCCTGATCGCCAAGAAGCTCGGTATGACTCGTTATTTTGACGAGACCGGCGCCCATGTTCCTGTGACCGTTCTGGCGCTCGAAGGCTGCCAGGTCGTTGCGCACCGTACCGAAGAGAAGGATGGCTATGTCGCCCTTCAGCTCGGCGCCGGTTCGCGCAAGGCCAAGAATGTGTCGAAGCCGGAGCGCGTCCGTTTCGCCAAGGCCGAAGTTGAGCCGAAAGCTGTCATCCATGAATTCCGCGTCAGCAGCGACAACCTCATTGAGGTTGGGGCAGAGCTGACGGCTGACCACTTCGTGGTGGGCCAACGCGTCGACGTTCAGGGCACCACCATCGGTAAAGGTTTTGCCGGTGCGATGAAGCGCTGGAACTTCGGCGGGATGCGCGCCACCCACGGTGTGTCGGTCTCGCACCGGGCTCACGGTTCGACCGGTAACCGCCAGGATCCGGGTCGTACGTTCCCGGGTAAAAAGATGGCGGGTCACTACGGTGTCGAAACTGTCACCACCTTGAATCTTCAGGTCATGCGCGTCGATGTCGAGCGTGGTCTGATCCTCATCAAGGGTGCCGTTCCGTGCGCTGAAGGCAGCTATGTGAAGATCCGCGACGCCGTGAAAAAGGCGCGTCCGGCCGATGCCCCGATCCCGGGTGCATTCCGCAAGCCGGGTGCGGCTGCGGTTGTGGCTGACGCTCCGGCTGAAGACGTTGCTGCTCCGGAAGCCTCGAACGAAGGGGCCGAATAATCATGAAACTGCAAGTCACCAATCTGGAAGCGACCAGCGCCGGTGAGATCGAGCTTTCGGATGCCGTTTTCGGCCTGGAAGAGATCCGCACGGACATCCTGGCACGCTGTGTGAACTGGCAACTGGCCAAGCGCCGCGCTGGTACGCACAAGGTTCAGACCCGGAACGAGAATTCTCGCACCGGTAAGAAGATGTACAAGCAAAAGGGCACCGGTGGTGCGCGTCACGGCTCGCGTCGTGCCCCGCAATTCGTCGGCGGTTCGCGCGCCTTCGGTCCGGTCGTTCGCTCGCATGCGTTTGACCTGCCCAAGAAGGTCCGCGCCCTGGCTCTGCGTCATGCGCTGTCGTCGAAGGTTAAGGCGGGTTCGCTGATCATTCTTGATCAGGTTGCTGTCGAAAACCCGAAGACGAGCGCGCTGAAGGCCTCTTTCGAAAAGCTGGGCCTGAGCAACGCTCTGTTCATCGCTGGTCTCGAAGTTGACACCAACTTCGCCCTGGCTTCGCGCAACATCCCGAACATTGACGTGCTGCCCTATGCGGGTCTGAACGTCTATGACGTGCTGCGCCGCGAGAAGCTCGTGCTGACCCGCGCCGCGGTCGAAGCCATCGAGGCGCGTTTTGCTGAAGGGGAGGTCGCATAATGGCCCCTACGCTTCGTAACTACGACGTCATCCTGGCGCCGCACATCACCGAAAAGGCTACCGTTCTGTCGGAACAGAACAAGGTCGTCTTCAAGGTGGCGCATGATGCCAGCAAGGACGAAATCGCCGCTGCCGTTGAGGCCCTGTTCAATGTGAAGGTCACCAAGGTCAACACCCTTGTGACCCAGGGCAAGACCAAGCGCTTCCGGGGTATCCTCGGTCGTCGCAGCGATGTCAAAAAAGCGATTGTCACCCTGGCTGAAGGCCAGGCGATTGACATCACCACTGGTCTGTAAGGGGAGGGCTGAACATGGCATTGAAGCATTTTAACCCGACCTCGCCCGGCCGCCGTAGCCTGGTCCTCGTGGACCGCTCGGAGCTGCACAAGGGCCGTCCGGAAAAGGCGCTCGTCGAAGGTCTGACCAAGTCGGGCGGTCGCGGTGCTTCGGGTCGCGTGGCTGTGCGTTTCCGTGGCGGCGGGGCCAAGCGTCTCTACCGTCTGGTCGATTTCAAGCGTCGCAAATGGGGCGTTCCCGCCACCGTTGAGCGTCTGGAATACGATCCGAACCGTACGGCGTTCATCGCCCTGATCACCTATCAGGACGGTGAAAAGGCTTACATCCTCGCGCCGCAGCGTCTCAAGGCCGGTGACACTGTCATCGCCGACGCCAAGGTCGACGTGAAGCCGGGCAACGCTATGCCGCTGCGCGCCATGCCGATCGGGACCATCATCCACAACGTCGAGCTGAAGCCGCTTAAGGGCGGTCAGCTGTCTCGCTCGGCTGGGGCCTATGCCCAGCTGGTTGGCCGTGACGCCGGTTATGCTCAGATCCGTCTGACATCGGGCGAGCTGCGTATGGTTCTTGACACCTGCATGGCCACCGTTGGCGCCGTGTCCAACCAAGACCACATGAACGAAAGCCTCGGCAAGGCCGGGCGCTCGCGTCACATGGGGCGTCGTCCGCACGTTCGCGGTGTCGCCATGAACCCGATCGACCACCCGCACGGTGGTGGTGAAGGCCGCACCTCGGGTGGCCGGAACCCCGTGACCCCCTGGGGTCAGCCGACCAAGGGTCGTAAAACCCGTAAGAACAAAGCGACGGATAAATTCATCATCCGCTCGCGTCACGTTAAGAAGGCTCGCTAACCGATGGCACGCTCCGTTTGGAAAGGCCCCTTCGTCGACGGCCACCTTCTGAAGAAGGCGGAAGCTGCGCAGGAATCCGGCCGCAAGGACGTTATTAAAACCTGGTCGCGGCGTTCGGTAATCATGCCCCAGTTCGTGGGTCTGACTATCGGCGTCTACAATGGCCAAAAGCATGTCCCCGTTCTCGTGTCCGAGGACATGGTCGGCATGAAGTTCGGTGAGTTTTCGCCTACGCGGAACTTCCCGGGTCACGCGGCCGACAAGAAAGCCAAGAGGAAGTAACCGATGGGACAGACGACAAACCCCCGTCGCGTTGCGCCTACAGAGGCCCGCGCCAAGCTCGTTAACGTGCGCATCAGCCCTCAGAAGCTGAACCTGGTCGCTCAGTCGATCCGGGGTCTTCCGGTGCAGCGCGCGCTCAACGAGCTGGAGTTCAGCCGCAAGCGCATCGCCAAGGACGTCCGCAAGGCGCTCTATTCGGCGATCTCGAACGCCGAGAACAACCACAACCTCGACATCGACAACCTTGTCGTTGCTGAGGCCTATGTGGGCAAGAACATGGTCATGAAGCGTTTCAGCGCCCGTGCCCGTGGTCGCTCGTCGCGCATCTTGAAGCCGTTCTCGGAAATCACGATCGTTGTCCGTGAACTGGGCCGGGAGGCGGCATAATGGGTCAGAAAGTTAATCCGGTTGGTCTGCGCCTCGGCGTCAACCGCACCTGGGACAGCCGCTGGTTCGCGGCTCGCCCGGACTACGCGAAGCTTCTGCACCAGGACCTGAAAATCCGTGCAATGCTGAAGGAGCGTCTGGCTCAGGCCGGGATCTCCCGCATCATCATCGAGCGTCCGCACAAGAAGTGCCGCATCACCATCTATGCTGCCCGTCCGGGTGTCGTGATTGGTAAAAAAGGCGCGGACATCGACAAGCTGCGTAAGGAAGTCGGCGCCCTCACCGAGGGTGAAGTGTTCCTGAACATCGTCGAAGTCCGTAAGCCGGAAGTCGACTCCCAGCTCGTCGCCGAGTCCATCGCTCAGCAGCTGGAGCGTCGCGTGGCGTTCCGTCGCGCCATGAAGCGGTCGATCCAATCGGCTATGCGTCTGGGCGGCAAGGGGATCCGGATCAACGTCTCGGGTCGTCTCGGCGGTGCGGAAATCGCCCGTATGGAATGGTACCGCGAAGGCCGTGTGCCTCTGCACACCCTGCGC
>JBKBWB010000070.1:0-8182 GCA_046289215.1 Asticcacaulis sp.
CGCCAAGGCTTCGCCTTCGACGTCTTCGGCGATGATCAGCAGCGGACGGCCCGACTGGACCACCGACTCGAGGATCGGCAGCATCGGCTGCAGCGAGCTGAGCTTCTTTTCGAACAGCAGAATCACCGGCTCTTCGAGCACGACTTCCATCTTGTCCGGGTTGGTGATGAAGTACGGCGACAGGTAGCCGCGGTCGAACTGCATGCCTTCAACGACATCCAGCTCGGTCTCAGCGGTCTTGGCTTCTTCGACGGTGATCACACCCTCGTTGCCGACCTTTTCCATCGCCTTGGCGATCATTTCACCGACTTCGCGGTCGCCGTTGGCCGAAATGGTGCCGACCTGGGCGATCTCTTCGTTGGTGGTGACCTTCTTCGAGGACGCCTTGATGTTCTCGATGACCACGGCGACGGCCTTGTCGATACCGCGCTTCAGGTCCATCGGGTTCATGCCCGCAGCCACCGACTTCATGCCTTCGACGACGATGGCTTGCGCCAGCACGGTCGCGGTGGTGGTGCCGTCACCGGCCTTGTCGTTGGTCTTGGACGCCACTTCGCGGATCATCTGGGCGCCCATGTTCTCGAACCGGTCTTCCAGTTCGATTTCCTTGGCCACCGAGACGCCGTCCTTGGTCGAGCGCGGCGCGCCGAAGGACTTTTCGAGCACAACGTTACGGCCTTTCGGGCCGAGGGTCACCTTCACCGCGTTGGCGAGGATGTTGACGCCGCGCAGCATGCGGTCGCGGGCATCGGTAGAAAACTGAACTTGTTTCGCAGCCATAGCTGTATCGCTCCAATAGGTGCGTGAATGGGATTTAGGACGGGTCTTAGCGTTCGATCACGCCGAGGACGTCGCTTTCCTTCATGATCAGAAGGTCTTCGCCGTCGATCTTCACTTCGGTGCCCGACCACTTGCCGAACAGGATGCGGTCACCGGTCTTCACGTCCATAGCAATCGGCTTGCCGTCTTCGTCACGGGCGCCCGGGCCCACGGCGACGACTTCGCCTTCTTGCGGCTTTTCTTTGGCCGTATCGGGGATGATGATCCCGCCCTTGGTCTTGGCTTCCTCTTCGACGCGCTTCACAAGCACGCGGTCGCCCAACGGACGAAACTTCATGGTCAATCTCCGGTTTGAAAATCCAGCGTTGCCCGGGGCCGCTACCGTGTTAGCAGCCATAAGCCCCGAGTGCTAACGCGCCCTTGAGTTAGGCGCGAGCCGGTCGGGAGTCAAGGATTCGCCCCGTAAGTTTTCCACAAGACTTTGGTGCCGGATGCAGGGGCGCGGGCCTAGGCCTTGGGCGGCTCTTGATCCTTAACCCCTTCGGCATCTGGCTCAGCTTCAACCGGCAGGGGGGTATGGGCGAGGATATCCACTTGCCGCCAGACCCAGAACAGCCGCACCATCACCACCGGGATCGCCGCCAGGATCGTCAGCTGGAACACCGCCTTGAGCAGCACAAAGGCCAGCATCGAGGCTCCGACGAGGGCCAGCACCGCCCGTCCGGCGAGAATAAGGGCCTGTTCCTGCGTCAGGCCTGCCTTACGCCGCCAGAACCAGGTCATGAAGCCCAACAGCCCCTCACCGATCCCCGGCACCGCACCAAACAGTCCAATCACAGGGATCAACGGCTTCAGCACCCGACGGCTTTCGGGCGATACCGAAGGCGGCAGACTTGCAGATTCAGGCTCTGAAAACGGCGGCACTGTCATTCCGTCTGGATGACAGCCCGGACTTAACCGGTCAAGCTAGCACTAATCACTAACCAGCCTGTTGCCTCCCCCTGGGGCAGATCCATCATGCTTCTCCATCCCGCCATTTGACTCCGAACTTCGGCTCGAGCCTGACTGTAGCAAACCAAAGAGAAGCGCTTCATGCTCTAGAAGACCAATTTAGAACAACCCAAAGCATATTAATTTCAATAAATTTCGCCAATAAATGGATTCCAGCTTTTTACGTGACAATTTCGTGACATTTTGGTCACAGCTAGACCCCATATGGGCACTTTTGAAACCACATTATGACACCGCCACCCCAAAGCCAGAAATTCGCCCAGATTTGGCCACGTTGAGAGCGCACCTCGCCAACATTCTCGTTCCATCAAGACAGGATACATAACAATGAAAAAGCTCTTCGTTTCGACCGTTGTTGCTGGCCTGCTCGTCAGCGGCGCCGCCTTTGCCCAAGATACCGGTGCTGTTTATGGCAACCTCGGCTACACTCACACCACGATTGACCTGAACGGCGGCAAGGATGCCACGTTCAAAGGCCTGACCGGCCGCCTCGGCTATCAGTTCAGTGAAAACTTTGGCGTTGAAGGCGAAGCTACCTTTGCCATCGACGACGACAAGGTCAACATCTCCGGCACCCAGGTCGCTGTGAAGCTGAAGAACCAATTCGCCGCCTACCTGACCGGCACCCTGCCGGTGTCGGAGCAGTTCGGCCTGCATGCCCGCGTTGGCTACGCCAACTCGAAAGTCGAAGGCAAGGTTGGTAACGTGAAGGCAGATGCCGAAGGCAAGGGCTTCGCCTATGGCGTCGGTGCCAGCTACATGTTCAACGACAACAACGGCCTGCGCGGTGACTTCACCCGCGTCGAAGACAGCAACAACTGGTCGGTCGCCTACGTCCGCAAGTTCTAAGACTTGCGCCGGAATTCCGGTCAGTGAAAAGAAAAGGCGCGCCTTCGGGCGCGCCTTTTTGCTATGCAGGGGTCGATTACGCTTTGCATGGGGGAGAGCATGCTGACTCGTCGCGACTGGATCACCGCCCTTGCCGCTCTGGCCGGTACCGGCCTCAGCGCCTGTAGTCAGGCCGCCGAACCGCATGTGGCCATTGACCCTCTGAAAGACGGACTGCCGTTTCCGCTCGGGGTTGCGGCCATGAGCGGCCAACTGTCGGACCCCGTCTGGGCGGCGATTGTGCGCACCCATTTCAGCCAGATCACCCCCGAATGGGAGCAAAAGATGGAATATCTTTTGCTCCCAGACGGCCAACTGCAGTTCGATGCCCCTGAAGCGCTTTATGGCTTTGCCCGGGACAATGGCATGACGATGCTGGGCCACACCCTGATCTGGTACGCCCAATCGAGCCCCTGGTTCGAGGCGGTGACGGATCCGGTCCGGTTTGGCCGTCGCTACGATCAATATATCTCCGACATCATGACCCGGTTCAAAGGTCGCACCCGCGCCTGGGACGTGGTCAATGAACCCGTGATGGATGACGGTAGCGGCTATCGGTCTTGTCTGTGGTCGGATCGTCTGGGCCTGGGCTATATCAACCGCGCCTATGAGGTGGCCCACGAAGCGGATCCGAATGCGGTGCTTTTCCTCAATGATTACAATCTGGAGCATAATCCGCAAAAGCGGCTGATGTTCCTGAAACTGGCGGAAAGCCTTCTGAAGGCCGGGGTACCGCTCGGGGGGCTGGGGACCCAGAGCCATATCGTCGCCTCGCTAGCCCCGGGGGCACTCCAGATTGCCCTGACAGATCTCGCCAGCCTTGGCCTGCCAGTGCATATTTCGGAGCTCGATATCAGCCTGAAAACCGGTCGCACAGCCATGTTGGAGGTGCGCCAGAACGAAGCCCGACAACAGGCACTGGTCACAGAGCTGCTGGAAACCTATGCCACCCTGCCCGCCCATCAGCGCTTTGGCCTGACCATCTGGGGCGCGCGCGACAAGGACAGCTGGCTGCGGCGCGGGGGCGAAGATCGTGGTCCGATGCGCGATGCCCCGCTGATGTTCGATGACACGGGCAATGCCAAGCCACTGGCCCGCACGCTTAAGGCCGAGCTGAAGCGTTTCGCGCGTCCGGTTTAGCGCCCGATGGCCCCTGGGGCCCCGGTTGAAGCCGGAAACGGGGCCGGAGATGTGATCACGGCAATCGACTCTTCGGCGGCCCGTTCGGCATCGGGATCCGGATCAAAGCCCTTGAGCGGGCTCAAAGACCCCAACCCCTGAATGCGCTCCAGCCCTTTGCGGACGGAGGCCGTTTGCGGATCGTCCGGGGTCGTAGTGGCTGTTGTCGCTGAAGCGGTTGCACGAACCGGCAAGGCTTGACCGCCCTGTTCAACAGCCGACCGCAGAGCGCTCAGGTCTTCTGAAATGCGAAACACCGCCACATAAAATTCGCAGAACGAGCGCCAGATCAGGGCGCTGATAAAGCTGACCAACGCCCCGACCACGAGGGTCGGGATGGCGAGCAACAGCCCCAGCGGGATACCATCCTTGATCACCACCCCAATGGCCGCCCCGACAAACCCCGCCGCGCCGATCAGGATCACCAGCAAGCCGGACCAATAGATCAGGTGGATCACGGGCCGGGTCAGCAACTTGTTGAAGGTCAGCAGATCGCCGAACAGCTGCGATGGCAGGACGTCTTCAAACACACGGGACGGCTTCGATGCCATGAGAGGGGTGCCTTAAAGCCCATCTGCGCCATGGTCCCGAGCGTAAAAACCGGAACTCAAGGACACAGAATACAAACAGGACTCTCGTTCTGGATCAGTCCGCCTGTCAGGTCAATCGCCTGCATCACCCGGGTGCACAATTCTGGAATCAGAAGGATTTTACACCTGTCCGACGGTCTTGAGCCGGGCCTTGGGATGGATTTCGCCCTGGCTCATGACAACCGTTTGCCCCCTGAAGCGCTCGATAATCGACCGGACATAGGGCCGCACCATGGGGCTGGTGAGCAGCACCGGCGTCTCGCCCAATTGCGCTGCCCGTTCAAATACATCGCGCACCGAGCGGATAAAATCCTGTAGCTGTGACGGGGCCATCGCCAGTTGGCGTTCATCGCCCGTACCAATAAGGGAGTCTGAAAAGGCCTGTTCCCAATCCGGCGACAGGGACACGATCGGCAGGGTGCCATCTTCAGACCGGTTGGCCCAGCAGAGCTGCCGCCCCAGTCGCGTCCGGACATGCTCGATCAAAAGGGTGATGCTGTTGGTATGGGGGGCCACCTCAGCCAGCCCTTCGAGAATGGCGGGCAGATCGCGCACCGATACCCGCTCCTTGAGCAAGCCTTGCATCACCCGTTGCAGGGTCGCCGCTGAGACCACGCTCGGCACAAGATCTTCGACCAGCTTCTTCTGATCGTCCGGCATATCGCGCAACAGTTTTTGCAGTTCGGCATAGGACAACAGGTCGGCCATATTGTCCTTGAGGATCTCGGTCAGATGGGTCGTGATCACCGTGGCCGGATCGACAATGGTATAGCCCCGGAACGTTGCTTCTTCGCGCAAGGACTCGTCGATCCAGGTGGCGGGCAGGTTGAAGGCCGGCTCCTTCATATGTTCGCCCGGCAACTCGACCTGGCCGCCCATGGGATCCATGGCCATCAGACAGCCCACGCGGACCTCGCCGGTGCCGGCTTCCATTTCCTTGATGCGCACGGCGTAGCCCTGATTGGGCAGGCGCATATTGTCTAGGATGCGCACCGAAGGCATGACAAATCCATATTCTGTCGCCAGCGTGCGGCGCAGGGCCTTGATCTGGTCGGTCAGCCGTCGCCCTTCGAGCTCGTTGATCAGGCCCAGCAGGCCGTAGCCCAGCTCGATCTTCACATCGTCAATTGCCAGGCTGGTTGAGATCGGCTCTTCGACCTCTTCGGTGGGTCCGCTTCCCACTGTGGGGACGATGGGCTTGGCGGCGTCCTCGGCCGTTTTGCGCTGGCTCTGTCGCCAGGCGAGATACCCGGCCGCGGCGGTGATCCCGGCGAACGGCAAGATGGGCATGCCCGGCACCAAGGCCAACACCCCCGAGGTGGCGGCAACCATGCCCAATGCCACAGGGTTGGTTGCCAGTTGCAGCACAAAGGCCTTGTCGGCAGACCCCTCGACCCCCGCCTTTGACACCATGAAACCGGCGGCGAGCGATATGATCAGGGCTGGGATCTGCGAGACCAGACCGTCCCCCACGGTCAGCAGCACATAGGTATTGGCCGCCTGATCCAGCGGTAATTTGTGGGTCACAGTGCCGATCAGTATCCCGCCGATCACATTGATCGCGGTGATAATCAGCCCGGCCATGGCGTCGCCTTTGACGAACTTGGACGCCCCGTCCATGGCCCCGAAAAAGGTCGATTCCTGCTCGACTTCCTTACGGCGGCGGGTCGCTTCGTCGGCCTCGATAAGGCCCGCCGACAAATCGGCGTCGATGGCCATTTGCTTGCCGGGCATAGAGTCGAGGGTAAATCGAGCCGACACTTCGGCAATCCGGCCCGACCCCTTGGTGATGACGACAAAGTTCACCAGCACCAGGATCGCAAATACGATCACGCCGATGATGAAATTGCCCTGCATGATCAACTGGCCAAAGGCCTGGATCATGGCCCCGGCACTGGCTTCCCCTTCATGGCCGGTCGTCAGAATCAGACGCGTCGAAGCGAGGTTCAGCCCCAGACGAAACAGGGTTGTAATCAGCAAGACGATTGGAAACGCGCTGAATTCCAGAGGTTTTTTAATCAGCAGCGACGTCATCAGGATCAAAACCGACGTCGCAATGGATATCGCCAGCAAAATGTCCAGCACGAAGTTGGGGATCGGCAGGATCAGCAGCACGACAATGGCAATGACCCCGAGGGCCATCACCACTTCGCCGCGCATCATCCAGCCCCGGACATCCTGGAGCGTCGGCATCGCCTGAGGAGGAGACGACGCACCTAAGTCAGCCATGGGCCGCCATTTCGCTCAGCCAAAAAGGGCCGACCGGCGTGACCCCGGGGGCAATCCCTGTTCTGGCTTGAACGCCTATGATCATGCGGCACTGGTTCCCGACTGCGGAGCCGGAACCGCGACACCGGCGTCCGAGTACTCCTTGAGCTTATTGCGCAAGGTCCGGATCGATATGCCGAGAATATTGGCGGCATGGGTCCGGTTGCCGAGGCAATGGTTCAGGGTATCGATAATCAGATTCTGTTCGACCTGGGCGACTGTTTGACCGACAAAACTGCGGGTCACGCGCTCAGCGGCCTGGGCGGCGCGATCCACCACATGATCGGCCCCAATCACCCCGGGGGACATCGGCGCCCCATTGGGCAGACGAATAGCCACGGCATCGATCTCATCGTCGACCGACAGTAGCACAGCCCGGTGCATGGCATTTTCCAGCTCGCGCACATTGCCTGGCCAGCTATGGGCCTGAAGCCGACGCCGCGCTTCGGTCCCGAGTGGCTTTTGCGCAATGCCATTGGCTTCGGCATATTTACGAACAAAGAATTCCGCCAGGGCCAGGACATCGGCCGGACGTTCCCGCAGTGGCGGTAGGCACAGGTTCACCACATTGAGCCGGTAAAGCAGGTCTTCGCGGAACACCCCTTCGCGCACTGCCTGGGCCAGGTCACGGTTCGAGGTGGCCAGCACCCGGATATTGACCTTGACCGGGGCCGATCCCCCCACCCGGTCAATCACCCGCTCCTGAAGCGCGCGCAGGAGCTTGGCCTGAAGCCGGGCATCCATTTCCGAGATTTCATCGAGCAGCAGCGTACCACCGTCGGCTTCTTCGAACTTACCGATCCGGCGGGCGGTCGCGCCGGTAAAGGCCCCTTTTTCATGCCCAAACAGCTCGGATTCCAACAGATTGTCTGGGATGGCCGCACAGTTGACGCTGATGAACGGCTTGTTCGCCCGCTTGGACTTGGCGTGCAGATAGCGGGCCATCACCTCTTTCCCGACTCCGCTTTCGCCGGTGATCAGGATCGAGGCATCAGATGCCGCCACCTGATCGGCCAGCTTCATCACCTGCTGCATGGCCGGATCACGGGTCACCAGCGGGCGATCGTCTTCGGCCACCGCTGCCAGCACGGCCGCAATCAGCTCGGCATCGGGCGGCAAGGGGATGAACTCCTTGGCCCCTGCGCGAATGGCCCCCGCTGCCCGGTCCGGATCCGGCTCGACCCCACACGCGATCACCGGAACGTGGATGCGCTCCAGTTCATTGGCCGCGATCAGTCCGGCGATATCGAGGGCATAATCGACCATCAACAGGTCAGCCCCCTGCCCGCGTCGCAGCGCGTCGGTGGCCTGGGCACAGGTCTCCACATGGGACACCTTTGCGCCCGTATTCATGACCATCTTGACTGCCGCCGAGAGCTGTCCGCTCAAACGTCCGACCACCAGAAGCCGCATGGCTGTTCTCCTTCAGACTTGGCTTAAGCCGCCGAGTCCTCACTCTTGATGAT
>JBKBWB010000071.1:0-8169 GCA_046289215.1 Asticcacaulis sp.
GACGCCCGCGCCGCAGATCATCATCGTCCATGCACGGGTGGTCATCGTGAACCAGCGAAGAGGCTTGACTTCATTCTAGGGCACAGGACGCTCGCAACACCGCCCGCACGTCCAGTTCAAACAGGCGTGAAGCTTCGAGTGCAAAGAACGGCCGCAAGCGTTTCCCCGGCCCGAGGGCCGCATAGCGCATGGCCTCGGTCAGGCGCTGTTCGAGCCCCTCGCCGCGAGGCAACAGCTCATCGAGCGCTACCGTGACCAGATCGGCACATTTGGCGACACGGGTCTTCAGATCAGCCTGGGCCAGATCGTCCAGCAAACGGTTCAAAACAGTCGCCCTCCGTTAGGCACAGACCGGTCCACAGTCACCAACACCACCCGGCCTTCGGGATCCGGAAAGCCCAGGCAAAGGACCTCACTCATGAATGGGCCGATCTGGCGAGGGGCGAAATTGACCACCGCCGCCACCTTGCGTCCGACCAACTCACCCGGGGTGTAATGGTGCGTAATCTGGGCCGAGGATCGGCGGATCCCGATCTCGGGTCCGAAATCCAGCGTCAGCTTATAGGCCGGTTTGCGCGCCTCGGGAAAGGGTTCGGCCTTGAGGACCGTCCCGACCCGGATATCCACCTTTTCGAAATCGGAAAAGGGAATCGTCGTGCTCATCAGTCAAACACCGCCGCTTCGGCCCCCTGGACCTCGCCCCGGTTCGAGACCACCAGCTTTTCAACTCGCAAACGCGCCGCTTCGAGACGGGCTTCGCAGTGGGCCTTGAGCAAAGCCCCTCGCTCATAAAGGCTGATGGACTGTTCGAGCGGGGCCTGGCCGGATTCGAGCTCCGCCACGATCTTTTCCAGTTCGCCTAGCGCCGCTTCGAAGCTTAAGGCCGATACATCAGGAGCCGGGGTTTGGGTCATGGAATCCTCAGGGACGTCAGGAAACGAAACAGATGAGCCAGGATAAGCGGCCCATTTGGCCTGATCAGGCCTTTTTCTCAAATCTTAGACGCGACCAGTATTTGAAACCGCCTTTGTGGACACAGGTCCAGCCCCGGCGCGCCAGTTCAAGCCCGATCATGCCGTTAAAGTAACCGTGGGCCATCAGCATCACATTCTGGCCGGTTAGGGCATGCTGGATCAGCTTGTCGGCGGCCTGAATGGCCCGCGCTTCAGCCTGTTTACGGGTCTCTTGTCCTTCATGATGATCAAAGGCCCACCACCAGAAGCGGGCTATCACGCCCCAGGTGCCAGGGGAAAATTTCATAAAAGACGGAAAGTTTGGCGGCGGAAGTGGCGCTTCGATGAACAAGGGGTCGGGCTCGAAGCAAAGCTCACCACAAATCGCCTTTGCCGTCTCCAGAGCGCGCTTGCGGGTCGAGGCATAGCGCACGGTCGCCTGCAAGGCGCTGTCTACGACCGGGCGGGGCGGCGTTTGACCTTCGAGCAGGCCGCCCAGTTCATAGGCCGCCCACCAGTTCCGATAGCCCGCCGAGTCGAGCTTGACCCGACGCGACAGGGCCGGTTCGCCATGCCGGACAAGCGTGATCGCGCCCGGTTTGATGGGCGAAGGGCGGGTCCCGGTGGCCGGGTCCGTTGAGGGTACGGTCTGGATCGTCATGGGCCGAACGTCACACGGACCGACAAGCGGACCCGTGACTATACCTCCTGCAACGCGGTCACATGGGCACGCGCGGACTGGCCGAGCGCCTGAAGGTCGTATCCGCCCTCAAGCGAAGAGACAAGCCGTCCCCGGCAATGTCGGCGCGCCACCCCCAGAATTGCCCGGGTTGCCCAGGCAAAATCCTCGGTTTCGAGCGATTGATGGGCCAGAGGGTCGCGACGATGGGCGTCAAAACCGGCGGAAACCAGAATCAGATCCGGCGCAAAAGCATCGAGTGGCCCAAGGATCCCGGCCTCAAACGCCTGACGCCAGGCCTCGCGGGCCGTGTGCGGGGCGACCGGGACATTGACCCAGCTGCCGCCGCCTGCCTCATCCGCATGCCCAGTGCCCGGAAACAGAGGCATCTGGTGAATCGAGCCGACAAACAGGTCCGGATCGTCCTGTAAGGCCGCTTGGGTACCATTGGCATGGTGGACATCGAAATCGACAATGGCCACGCGGCGAAAGCCCTCGGCGCGCGCCACAGCCGCAGCCACTGCGAGGCTTGAGAACAGACAAAACCCATTCGCCCGTTCCGGTTCCGCATGATGGCCCGGCGGGCGGACCGCACAAAAAGCCCGGTCGATCTCGCCGCGCGCCACCGCCCGTACGGCTCCGGTCACAGCCCCACAGGCGCGCAAGGCCGCGTCCAGCGACATCGGCGACATCCAGGTATCCGGATCGAGCGGCACGCGCCCCTCACGCGGCGCTGAATTGAACACAAGGTCCACATAGGCCGCCGGGTGAATCCGCAGCAGGTCCTCGCGGGCGACAGGCATGGCGTCGGCAAAAGGATCCAGTCCGGGGAGCCCCTCAAGCGCCCCCAGCACCGCCGCCAGCCGATCCGGGCTTTCCGGATGGCCAGGTCCGGGGTCATGCTGAAGCATGGACGGGTGGGTATAGACCGACAGAGCAACGCCCATGGTGCCTCCTTGGGATAGGGCCCCACCTTGCGACAGGTGGCTTGAGGCGTCCAGCCTCTTGAACCGCGACACGCCCGCGCTAAGGTCCGGCATGACTGTGATCCTGCGACCTGCGTGTCTAGATGAGGCCGTCCCCCTAGCCCGACTGGGGGCCGAGACCTTTAGCGAAACTTTTGCCCATCTTTATGATCCGGCCGACCTTCAGGCTTTCCTAGAGGGCTCCCATACCGCCGAGGCCGTCAGAGCGCGGCTCAAGTCTGGGAACGAACTTTGGCTGGTGGCGGAACGCGAGGGGGATCTTCTGGCCTATGCCGTCGCTGGGCCGTGTGAGTTGCCGCACCCGGAGGCCGATGCCTCGCAAGGCGAATTGAAGCGACTCTATGTGAGGGCACGCGCCCAAAACCTTGGGCTCGGCGCAAGGCTGATGCAGCAGGCGATCACTTGGCTGGAAAACCAGTTTCACGGCGCGCTCTGGCTCGGGGTTTGGAGCGAGAATTATGGCGCGCAAAGGTTTTATCAGCGCTATGGCTTTGACAAGGTTGGGGAATACGGGTTTCCCGTAGGTCAACAGATCGACCGTGAGTTTATTTTCCGACGGCCCGCGCCCGCATCCAACACATGACCAAGTAGGCATAGCCTTCGTGGCGTAGGTGGGTCAGCACCTCGGCCGGCTCCAGCCAATGCAGGGTGTGGTTATCCTCGACCTTCAGGGACGGCTGCTCATCCTCGACCACCGCCTCAAAGATCGTGGCCTGATTGAGATAGGCCTTGCCCTTTGAACGAAGGTGCTGCCCGACGCAGCCGACTTGGCCGGTGAGGCGGACAATCAGACCGGCCTCTTCCTGCGCTTCCCGGATTGCCGTATTTTCGGGTGTCTCCCCCGCCTCAATGCCGCCGCCGGGCAGATCCCAGTAGGTGCGCTCTGGCTGGATAATCTGGACGACCGCTACGCGCCCTGCCCGCTCAGCAATGACAAAGGCCGCGGGTCGAGGCATGGGGACGAGGCCCGGTGCCGGGATGCCGAACACTTTTTCGGCGTTGAACGCAGCGGTCATCCTCAGTCTTCACCATACAGAGAGTCATAAAGCGGGGTCTTGAGCGGGTTACCTGCCTCGATGTCGCGCACCTTGAGCGCGGGCCAGCCAATTTCAGAATTGGCACTCTCGGCCCAGGCATCAACAATCATATCCCGCAGATCGGTGACCCCTTCGGCCACGCGCGCGACCATAAAAGCCTTGCCGCGCGGATCCCCGCCAACAAAACCCCCCGCCTTTTCGAGCTGATAGAGCGGGATGACCTGAGCATGACTGCGAACCATCCGAGCCGCAACGCAGCGCGCAATCCCGTCTCGGCACGGCTTGTAGGCCGTCACACCCGCACGAACCGCTTCCTTACTCACACTTTCAACGACAAAGGTTCCTTCGAGCGGGCCATGGATGCGCTCGGTGGTAAAGCCCTCCGGATTGGGGAAGTCACCCCAACCATTATGATGGACGCTAATGTGCAGCGGCTGGCTGACGTCCCCAACATAGTGCGACAAGACCCCGATGTCGCGCAGGGTCAGGGCTTCACGCCGAGCCAGATCATCACGCAGCCAGGCTTTTCGCGCGGGATTGGTTTCCGTCCGGATGGCCACCGTCAAGGCACGCACATAGGCGAAATCCTTGACCACCTGTTGCCAGGCATCGATCACAGCATAGTAGAGATACCCAGAACGATGGGGCTCGATCCCCGCGGCGCGCAAAGTCGCGTCAAACTCGCCCCGGCTGCCCGGCATCGTGTCGAGGGCTTGACCCGCCAGGGTGGTCCCATCGTCGCGGATGTTGATGTAGTGGGCTGGATCGCGCTCGAAATCATGCAGACGGCCCGCATTTTTCCAGCGATCCGGTTCGCGCGAATATTCGCCCAGATCTGCAATCGCCCCGGGTTTGCGCAAGAACGCGGGGACATCCGTCGGCAAGTTCTCCCCAGCGACCTCGCCGATCATGCGGTGTCCCGCAGCGCCCCAGGCCAAAGCGGGGCCGGAAGACGCCATGCTCCCCGTCAAAACGAGCGTTAAGGCAAGGATGGAACCAAAGGATTGTGTTTTTACGGACATGGCGTCCCCCACAGTGACTGCGTTCTACGCTTTTACGCCCGCGCCTCAGCCTTCCGGCGCGAGGGTGACTTCGAGACCGTTCAAAGTCTCTGACATCAGGATCTGGCAGGACAGGCGTGAGGTGCGCTTGACCATAAAGGCCTCGTCCAGCTTTTCATCTTCTTCATCCCGCTTGGGCACCAGACGGTCCAGCCAAGCCTCGCCGACATAGACGTGGCAGGTCGCGCATTCAAGCGCACCGCCGCACTCCGCCTTGATGGGCAAACCACTGTCGCGAATAATTTCCATCACCCGCCAGCCTTCGAGCGCCGGAAGGGTATGGGTGACGCCTTCGCGGTCAGTGCAGCGAATGTAAAGCTCGTCGTCAGACATAGATCGTCTCTGTAAACAGGAAGCGAGGCAGGCTCAGGCACGCCCATAAATCGGCGTGTCCTGTGATCAGCCTCTAAAGGGTTTGCGCTTCAGAGCCAACTTGTAATCGCGCTCAAGGGTTTCTTGACCTTGCCCGCCACAGGCACGGTGGCGTCCTCGGCGGGATAGCCCACCACCAGAAGCAAGAAGGGCTTTTCCTGATCCGGGCGGCCACAAAGCCCATTGAGGAAATTCATCGGCGCAGGGGTGTGGGTCAAGGTCGCCAAACCCGCGTGATGCAAGGCCGTAATCAGGATCCCAGAGGCGATCCCCACGCTTTCGTTGACATAGTAGTTTTTCTTATCGTCTCCCGGATTGGGACCACCGCGCTTCTGAGCAAAAATGGCAATCAGATAGGGCGCGGTTTCCAGAAACGGCTTGTCGGCATCCGTTCCAAGGGGGGCCAGGGCATCGAGCCACTCCTGAGGGGCCTTTTCCGCGTAAAATGTGCGCTCTTCTTCTTCGGCGGCAATCCGGATCTTGGCCTTGAGATCTTCACTCTCAATCACGGCGAAATGCCAGGGCTGATGATTGGCCCCGCTGGGGGCGGTCCCCGCGGCGAGAAGGCAAGTTTCGATCACGGCACGGGCCACGGGGCGGTCACTGAAATAGCGGGTGGTGCGCCGCCGATTGACGTCCTCATAAAAGGCCTGAGCCCTCGCCATCATGGTTTCCGGATCATATTCGATCCATTGATCATAAGGCGCCGTTGCGTGCGGTTGCATGGGAATCCTCCTCACTACAAAATGCTCTTGAAGGCATTTTTAGCTTATCAGCGATAATCGCATGCCGCGCAGACCGGCGCGTCACATCTCAATGTTTGCAAATGTAACCATGACTGACAATGGCCCGAGGACGGATATTGGAGAAAACGCAAATCTGCTCGCACTTTTATGCATCCGGCGATAAGAGGCGCATATGACCGATCCGACTCCGATTGCTCCCCTCGCCGTCTCTGTGGATCCGCGCACAGTGCCGGAAGCCTGCACCACTATGACTGAAGTCCGTCAGGGCGTCGATGCGCTTGACCGAGCGCTGGTGACCTTGCTTGGCGAGCGCCAGCGCTACATGGACGCCGCCGCGCGTATCAAACCCCGCCGTGAGCTTGTTCGCGACGAAGATCGCATTGAAGACGTGGTGTCTAAGGTTAAAGTCAGTGCGGAACGCGAAGGGTTTAACCCGGAGCTGGCCGAAACGCTCTGGCGCGCTTTGATCGAAGGCTGCATTGCGCACGAACTGGCGCGGTGGGATGCCCTTCGACTAGACCCGGCTTCGAAGGCGTAAAGCGGCCAGGCTTGATTCAACGAGCCTTTAGGCTGTTGAGCTGGTGCTGATGACGATAGGCCGCGACATCCATAAGCGCGGCATCCATCAGCGTGCGCAAGCTGTCCAGGGCCGTGCGTGAGACCCTCTCCTGTCCGGACGCTTCAATCGCCGCACAATGGTCGGACAAAGCCTTAGCGCCTATCGAAGCCGCCGTACCCTTGATGGTATGGATCGCATCCCGGATCCCCACATGATCCGGGTCGAGCATCCCGGCCCAGATCTCGGTCTGCTGCTGAAACAGGGCCAGCACCTCATCGATGACGACCGCATCTCCGGCGGTGAACCGCTCAAGCACAGTAAAGTCCACTGCCCCGCTAAGATCGCGTCGCGCCATGCAACCGCCTCCTGATTCTACCCGGCCTTGACCAATGGCCTGTTTTGCCCCCAGCCTGTCAAATATTTTTCATATTAAACAAAAATAGCGCTTGCCAGCCGCTGAAAAATGCGTATTTTCCGCGCCCTTGCCGCTGCATTTGTTGATGCGGGGACAGACGGGTGTATAGCTCAGTTGGTAGAGCAGCTGACTCTTAATCAGCGGGTCCAAGGTTCGAGTCCTTGTACACCCACCATTATTTCGCTGACAATTCAACACATTACGGGATGGCTCAGAAAAAACATCCTGGGAACACTTGTGGTTTGCATTGTGCGGTCATGTGATGCGCGCATTTTTAAATGCTTGGTCTGAAAGACTATACATAGCAAAGGGCTCCGGTCTTGCTCCAAAGGTTCGGTATAGCGCGTTAGCCGGTTCATTCTCAGCCTCCGTGGCCACCCAGGCCGAAACCGCCCCCAAGTCAGCCCCCGTCACCAAGGCCTTGCTCAGAAGAGTCCGCGCGATGCCGCGCCTCTGCCATGCCTGAGCCACGCCGAGGTTCTCGATAAACAGATCCGACGGCGCGTCGAGGTGATGATGCACGATGGCGACGATCTGGCCCACAACTTGATCACTGCTACGGGCAACAATCAGAATGGACCGGGGATCCGCCACAAAAGCCCGCGCATAGTCCAGCTGAATCGCCGCATCAAACACATCGTCAGCACAGTCAGCCAGCAGATTGAGGCTCTCAGACCCGATCCGATGATAGGTTATGGTCATTTTGTGCTGCCCCCCGTCAAGTTTAGGATGTTTTGGCCATAGAACCCGATTATCACCCCCGGGATCCGAGCCCGATAATCAGCCTACGACTCCTGATATTGCGCCCCAGTCCGTCACGTAAATGCCACATACCCCCGGTGCAAACCTTTGCACGAAGCGTGAGCGTCGCCACTATGGTGTAAACACGTCATGGACAACGGAATCCTTCGTGCGCCTGTATTTTCCTGTTGCCGGATAATGGTTCTACCCTCAAATTGAGGAGGGTCATCAGTGATTGGGGATCCCCCTTCGTCTGACAGTCAGGCGATTTCGGGTACCCCCTCTTCACGGGGTTAGACGCGAGCGATGGAAAAAGACACAGCGAAGCCTGGGAATGGCATCATTCCCCTTACGGATCGCGAGCGCCAATGCCTGGCGCTTGTCTACAACCATATGAACTCCAAACAAATCGCAGCCCAGCTTGGGATTAGCCCATCGACTGTTGAGACCCACATCAAAAAAGTTCGTGAGCGCATGGGCGGCATCGATCGCTGGACGGCGGCACGCAAAGTTTTTGAAATGGAAGGCGCAACGCCGCGCGCTGTCGCACACCAACTCGCCCGCCCCCCCCCCGCCCCAATCCCCTCCCGAATGCATGGGGATCCCCACCAATGGGGATC
>JBKBWB010000072.1:0-8161 GCA_046289215.1 Asticcacaulis sp.
CAGGGCCGAGGTGCGGGGGAACGCCATTTTGCGGAAATTGTCTTCCAGCCGCATGTGCTCGGTCCAGATGTTGGCCTGAACCCCGAGAATATGGCCGAGTTCATTTTCCGTCAGGCTGTCGGGCGTGACGTCAAAATCATAGACGCGTTGCAGGGTCACGAGTTCTTTGCGGCCCGGGGGCTCGCGTTCGGACAAGCCCTGGCGACGATCCAGATACAGCATCGGCTGAGCGGCCAGAACCGTGTCATGGCCCATCTTGGCCGCCGCCACAGCCCCGTCAATCCCGCGCCAGGACATGACCGTGGCATTGGGCGCAAGACCACCCTCAAGGATTTCATCCCAGCCAATCAGCTTGCGGCCCTTGGCATTCAGATGCTTCTCAATGCGCTGGATGAAATAGGATTGCAGGGCATGCTCGTCCTTGATGCCCAGTTTTTTCATCTGACGCTGGATGCGCTTGGATTGCTTCCATTGGATCTTGACCGCCTCATCGCCGCCCACGTGAATGAATTCACTGGGGAACAGGGTCATGGTCTCGTCGAGCACATCCTCAAGGAACTTAAAAGTCGAGTCGTCGATATTATAGATGTAGGGGAACACGCCCCAGTCGGACGATGTCTCAGGGGCCGGTTTGGCTGAACCGAGGTGCGGATAGGCCACCACAGAGGCATGGGCATGGCCCGGCATTTCGATTTCCGGGACGATGGTAATGTGGCGCGCCGCCGCATAGGCGACCAGATCCTTGACCTGTTCTTGGCTATAGTAGCCGCCATAGAGCTTGGGCTTGCCGGTCGCCGGGTCGATTACGTCGCGGCCCTGTCCCTGGGGCACGCGCCAGGCTCCGACTTCGGTCAGACGCGGGTATTTTTTGATCTCTAAGCGCCAGCCCTGATCATCAACCAAATGCCAATGGAAGACATTGAGCTTGTGCAAGGCCATCACATCAATGACCTGTTTCAAGGTCTCGATCGATTGCATGTGACGCGCCGAATCGACCATCAGACCGCGCCAGCCAAAGCGGGGTTGATCCTGAATATCAACGGCGCGGATCGTTGCCGCGCCCTCGGTCCGGCCGTCGGCCGTTGCCAATTGCCAAAGGGATCCGAGACCGTAAAACAGACCGGCACCATCGGTTGCTGAAATCTGGATCCCGGCGGGGGTGACCTGAAGACCATAGCTGCCCTTGAGCTTCGGATCCGGTGTGCCATTGCGCACGAGCCGAATGGTCGCCGCTTCATGGGCATCAACCACGGTCACTGACAGATTGCGGGTCCGCTTCATCAGGTCGGCGAAATAGCGGGCCTGGGCCAGGGCTTCGGTGTCGGAATGGGCCACGGCGAGGCGCATGCCGTCATTGAGCGTGATCTGGCCCTCCAGCACGGTCTGGCGTGCGGGAACGGGCACAATCAGCTCATCGGCCCGAAGCGGGCTGGGCGCAGCCGCGACGGCAAGGGTCTGGGCCGGTGCAGGCGTATCCGTCGCGTCACGCGCCGGCATCAAAAAACTGGAAAGACGTTTTAGCCAGCCCCGATCGTCTTTTGACTCCCGGGCCTCTGCCGGTTGCGGGCTCTCCTGGGCCAAGGCGGCGGTGGGGGCCCCCATCGGTGTAAGGACCAAAACAACCGTCGCGACCGTGGCCTGCAAGGCGGCGCGGCGCGCGCGCAGGACCGGGGACGCCGTCAGAAACAGAGACTGGGACATCAAACTCACCGCAAAGAACAGAGGAAACAACAGGCTGATCTGAAAAACCGCATTGTTCTGAAACAATGGGGACATCAAGCCAGAGTGACCAGAAAAAAGGGCGGAGCGGAAGACCGCTCCGCCTCAAAGTTTCCCAGTAGACTACTCAAGACTTGGGGACGGCACACGACAGATCCGAAAATCTGCCGTCAGAAATGGTGGCCGGACCGTCAAACCGGCCACCAAGCTTGGGCAGGGTGCTTAATGGACACCCTGATCACCTGTCCGATTAGTAGGACAGGCGGACAGCGAAGAAATACTGACGACCGTTGGCATAGACGCGCGCCGGACGAGATTTCTTGTTGTCATAGTACTGGAACAGGGTCTCGTCGGTCAGGTTCTGAGCCTCGAAGGTGACTGAGACGTTATCGGTCACATTGAGCGACGCCGAAGCATCGAGCGACTTAACCGGATCCGACCAGAGGTCGCGTCCCGTGTCATCGACATCAATGAAGAATTCCGAACGATAGTTGTACGACAGACGGGCGCTTAAACGCTCATTCTCGTAGAAGGCCGACAGGTTATAGCTGTTGCGCGAGTTACCCGGCATCGCCTTACCGTCCGCCTTGGCGTCCGAATAGGTGTAGTTGGCTTGGATACCAAAGCCGTTCCAGATCGGCTGCTGATAGCTCAGTTCCATACCGTGGTTCTGACCGCCGCCGCCGTTTGACGGACGCGAGATGTTGAACGAGCAGGTATAGAGCTGCGGTTGACCGGCAGCCACACAGGCATTGGTGGCGTCTTTCAGGCGTGCATCATTCGGATCCAGAATGGTGATCGAGTGACGTTCACGTGCTGACTTGCTGACGATGTATGACTGAACATCTTTGTAGAAGAAAGCCACCGACAGCAGCGATTCCGGCGCGAAGTACCATTCGGTCGACACGTCAAACTGGGTCGCCCGATACGGATCGAGGAACGGGTTAGACCCGCTACCCACCAAGGTTGCCTCCGTGAAGGAAACTTGCGGAGACAGCTGACCGTAGCTCGGACGCGCCATGACGCGGGCCGCCGCGACACGCAGCAACAGATCATCTTGTAGATCGAAGGTCAGGTTGATGCTCGGCAGAACGTCAGTATAGGTTTTTTCGTAGGTTACAGGCGCGATACGGCCAAACGGGTTATCGACGCTGTTCGGGGTCGAAGCGGGAACACCAACAGCCCAGCCCTTGGAGGTCTGCTTGGTGCGCACGATGCGCAGGCCCACGTTACCACGCCAACCTTCACCCTGCAGCTTACCCATGACGTAACCGCCGAGGGCTTGCTCGTTGATCTCGAAGCTTTCGTTCGGACCAAAATGGTTCCAGTTCGGCGATGCCGTACCAACTGGCAGGCTGTTGTAGATGTCTTTCAGCTTTTGTTCGTCGACCAGAGCATAGGCATTCAAAGCCCCGCCACCGATCTTGCTCAGGTAGTCTGACGGCGTCGTTCCGCCGGCCAAGTGGCGCAGCGAACACAGGCTGTTGCCAGCCGGGATGACCGCACTGTTGTTGGTCACAGCCTTGCCCGTCGCATCATTACAGGTCGTCAGCGGCAGACCGGCCCAGGTAAAGAACGAACGACGCTGGCCGTAGCGGGAGTCCGCCTTACGATCATGGTCGGTGTATTTCACACCAAACTTGACCGACTTGAACACGCCCTCGTCAAAGGTACGCTCAGCATTGGCAAAGGTGTAGAACTCTTCGTCCGTGGTGGTAACGCTGTAGCGCGAGGCCCAGCCCAACTCGTCCAGTGCTGTGTGCTTGGTCGGGTCAATATCCGTAAAGCGAACTTTCGGAACACCGCCGCGCAGATCGTAAGTAAATCCGGTCCGGGTTTGCGTTTCCCAGAACAGCTGATCCTTTGTGGCACCCGTCGACTTGGTGGTGCCGATCAAGCCATCAATCGTCCAGTTTTCGTTCAGACGATATTTTGCGTCGAAAGTATACGAGCTGACATCTGTAGACGCCACGCGAAGCAAGGCGTCGTAAACCGCGCCATAGCTATTCGGGCTTTTGGCAAACTCAGCTGCAACCAATGCTCCATCAACCTCAACCGTCTTGGTCGGGAGCGAGCCACCACTGAAAGTATTGCTGACCCAGGCCATATAGTTGTGGTTATAGTTGTCGGCATCCATTTTCGAATAGAGGCCGGTGAAGTTGACATCAAGCTGTTCTGTCGGACGCCATTGGGCAGTCAGGTTGACCCCACGACGATGACGCTCTTGGTTGAAATGTGACGAACCAATCAGATCAGGCGCCACAAGAGTCTTGCCCGCGGCATCAATCTTCCGCGGAGACATGCCGAGCACTTCTACACCGTCACGACGAACAGAACGCTTTTGGTCGATATAGGCAACCAACACACCAAGGGTGCGGTCCTTGTTACGCCAAGACACGAAACCTGAAAATTGAGGATCGTTCTTATCAGCCATCTCGCTGAAAGATGTACCAACCGAGCCGTTAAACTTGAACTCCGGCAAATCAAGCGGCTTACGCGTCTGGACATTGACCGCGCCCCCGATGCCGCCTTCATCGATGTCGGCTTGCGGCGACTTGAAGACTTCGAGGCGACCGACGATTTCCGACGGCAGCATCAGATAGTTGAAAGAGCGCGAACCCAGCCACTGATCCTTAATGAACCAGTCAGCCGTAGCCACGCCGTGACCGTTTAGCAGGGTGCGGTTCAGAGCCGGGGGCGCACCACGGATGCTGATCCGCTCGCCTTCACCGAAATCACGCTGAACACTGATACCCGTGATACGTTGCAGCGATTCGGCAACGTTTTTGTCGGGGAACTTACCGATGTCCTCAGCCGTAATGGCTTCAACAATGTTATCGGCCTTACGCTTGGAGTCGATCGAGGCACGCAGCGAAGCGCGAACGCCTGTGACGACGACTTCCTGAACGTCTTCCTGTGCCGGAGCCGGGGCTTGTTGCGCAAGCGCCGGAACAGCCGACAGGACAGCGGCCATGGCGACCGTACTGACCAGAATGGACTTATTGAGACTCATAATGAACCCTTCCCTCTCCCACACGACCTACAATGGGCCGCATTTGTTAACCGGACAGCCCCCGGACACATTCGTCGGGAACCCTCAGACATGGGCGAGTCGGCGTTTGGGTCTCCGGCAAACTCATAAACGCGCATAGAGACAAACGCTCAGCACCCGCTAAAACTGAACACTACACAAACCTCAGTGCCAGGAAAAGACATAAGTGATACCAATATGTGTAAATTTTTTTATTGGTATGCAACTGGCATTATCGTATGAACATAGAGGCGGATCCGCACTCGGCGATCCGTATGGCCAATCGTGAAACCCGTGACATCGCTCGCCCACATCCTTGGACCGCTTGATCAAAAAGCCCGCCAGCCGCTGTACCAGCAGCTGCAACGCGCTTTGCGCCAAGCCATAGAGAGCTCAGCGCTTGGCGCCGACGACGCGCTGCCGGCCGAACGGGATCTCGCCGAGGAATTTGCCGTATCACGCATTACAGTGCGAAAAGCACTTGATGGCCTGGTGTCAGAAGGCCTTCTGACTCGTCGCCAAGGATCCGGCACCTTTGTCGCCGGTCGCGTAGAAAAGTCGTTCTCCAAACTGACCTCGTTCTCCGAAGACATGCTTGCGCGCGGACGTCGTCCGCATTCGCGCTGGCTGTCAAAGGTCGAGGGTACCGTCACGCCTGAAGAATCGCTGACCCTTGGCCTTGGCCCTGGCACTCCGGTCTATCGATTTGTCCGGATCCGCTATGCGGACGACATGCCCATGGCGTTGGAGACTTCGACCTTGGCCGGGTTCTGCCTACCGAGTCTCGAGTCCGTGGAGGCCTCTCTTTATGAAGCACTGGACCGCAGCGGTTACCGCCCGGTCAGAGCCCTGCAACGGCTTCGGGCTGTCTTGTTCACCCCGGAACAGGCCGAGCTCTTGGCGGTACGCCCAGGCGACCCGGGCCTTCTGATCGAGCGGCGCGGATATTCGCGCACCGGCCAGACCGTCGAGGTCACACAATCTTACTACCGCGGCGACGCCTATGACTTCGTCGCGGAGCTCAGTTCACCGACATAAACAACAATAGGTCAGGGATTATGACGCGCCTTACGACACCTTCAAACCCGACGCCCCCAGTCCCCCCGATGCTGGTGGCCGAAGACACGCTGATGTTTCGTGAGGCCGGATCCGCCGCCGATATTGTGGCGGCTCAGCTTGCCGCCAATGCCGATCGGATGAAGGACCTTGCGGCGCGTTTGCGGTCCATGGCGCCCAAAGCCGTCGTTACCTGCGCCCGGGGAAGCTCTGACCACGCCGCCAGCTTTGGGAAATATCTGATAGAAACCCGTCTGGGCCTTGTAACGTCTTCTGCGGGGATGTCCGTGGCTTCGGTCTATGGCGTGGCCCCCCAAATGGAGGGGATGCTGTTTCTGGCCATCTCGCAATCGGGCAAGAGCCCGGATCTGGTGGCCTCTGCCGAAGCGGCGCGCAAGGCCGGGGCCCATGTTATCGCCTTTGTGAATGTGGTCGATTCACCGCTAGCCGCGGTCGCTCACGATGTGGTGCCCCTCGGCGCCGGGCCCGAACTGAGTGTTGCCGCCACCAAGTCTTATATTGCCTCGCTATCGGCGCTGCTTCACCTTGTCAGCCTGTGGGCCGAAGACGATGTGATGCATGAGGCCCTGCTCGGTAGCCCGGCCCTGCTCAAGGCCGCTTTTGAAGCGGACTGGTCGCCTTCCGTCGAGCGGCTCAAAGATGCGCATAATATGTTTGTCCTTGGCCGTGGCCTTGGATTCGGGATTGCCTTGGAGGCTGCCCTGAAGTTCAAGGAAACCTGCGGCCTGCACGCCGAAGCTTTCAGTGCCGCCGAAGTCAAGCACGGTCCCATGGCGCTGGTTGAGGCGGGCTTCCCGATCCTCGCCTTTGTTCAGAACGACGCGACCCACGAAGGCACGGATACGATCGTCGCCGAAATGATTCGCCGGGGTGCCGATGTCCTACTGGCCGGCTCCACCCTGCCGGAAGCCACGGTCCTGCCAGGCCCGGCATCACATCCGGCCATCGCCCCGATGATCAGCATCCAGAGCTTCTATCGCATGGCGGCCACCCTGTCCGTGGCTCGCGGCTATCATCCGGACCAACCGCCGCATCTGGCCAAAGTGACCGAGACCCGCTGATGACCCGGTTTGCCCTGACAAACGGTCAGATCCTGACCGACGATGGCTTTCGTGATGATCTGGCGGTCATTATCGATGGTGCCGACATCGAGGCTGTTGTGCCTGCCCGTGACCTGGAGCCCGGCCTGAAGGTCCGCGACCTTGAGGGTCAATATCTGATGCCCGGCTTTATTGACATCCAGGTCAATGGCGGGGGCGGCGTCCTGTTTAATGACGAGCCCACCGTTGAGGGCATTGCCGCCATCGGCGCAGCCCATCGGGCCTATGGGACGACGGGTTTCCTAACCACCTTGATCTCTGACCGTCTGGAGGTGGTCGAGGCCGGGATCCAGGCGACGAAATCGGCCATTGCAGACGGAGTCCCGGGTGTACTCGGGATCCACGTCGAGGGTCCGTTCCTGAGTGCAGATAAAAAAGGTATTCACAATGCCAGCCTGTTCCGTCCGCTGGACGACGAGGCTTATGCGATCCTGAGCCAAAAAACTGGTGGCCGGACCCTGGTCACCGCTGCGCCTGAAGCCAATCCTTTGGCCATTGTTCGCAAGCTGGTGGACGCCGGCGTTCGGATTGTTGCCGGACACACGGATGCCAGCTTTGATCAGGCCCAGGCTGGATTTGACGCGGGTATGTGCGGGGTCACCCACCTGTTCAATGCCATGTCACCGCTCAAGGCCCGCGAACCGGGCATGGTTGGGGCGGCCTTGATGAATGACCAGATCTGGTGTCCGGTGATCGTCGACGGCCACCATGTGCATCCGGCCACCCTGAAGCTGGCCATGAAACTCAAACCGAAAGGCCGCCTGTTCCTGGTCACCGATGCCATGCCCAGCGTTGGCCTTGAGGCGGATCATTTCGTGCTTCAGGGCCGGAAAATCCATGTGGCCGAGGGCATGTGCCAGTCTGCCGACGGCACCCTGGCCGGGTCAGATCTGAATATGGCCGCCGCCGTCCGCAACACCGTCTCGATGCTCGGTGTGGACCTAGCGGAAGCCGCGCGCATGGCGTCGCTTTACCCGGCAGAGTTTTTGGGTCTGGCTCATGAGTATGGCCGGATTGCCCCAGGCTATCGGGCAAACCTCATATTATCAGACAAATTCGTCAATGTGACAGAATCCTGGATTGACGGGCGCGACACCGGCTGCCTACATCAGGCGCAGCAGCGCTCGATGTACATGCCGAAAGCCTCTCAATGACCGACACGCGTTTTTTTGTCCTGTTCGGGGCCACGGGTGACCTGGCCCAAAGGATGCTGTTTCCGTCGCTCTACTATCTT
>JBKBWB010000073.1:0-8119 GCA_046289215.1 Asticcacaulis sp.
TGGACCATTTTACGCCGCTCCGCCGCTGACCGGGCGGGGTAAAGAGACAGCTCCGTCATTTCGGCCTCCATAAAAGATGCATCAACAATACATCAAAAAAGGGGCGAAAACAGGCCTTATATGCGGCGCTGGGTGTGCATCTTTGCCGCAGGTCGCCCTGACGTATATCGCGGGGCCAAGTGTCGGGGCGCTGTCTGTTTTAAACTCTTAGATCGGCATGATGTGCCCAGTTTAAGCGCGAGCCGAGCGGAAGGCTGGAAAATAATCCAAAAGCCAGATGAGAAACGCGGCGGCCCAGAGCAGGCTGGCGAGGCCGTGCAAGAGTGCGGCTGGCAGATCTGCAATAAACTCGGGTGCGAGACGGGCGGGCATACTGAGCACCAGCAGTCCGAGAGCGAGTTGAGCTCTAGGGCTCAACGGTAATTCTTGATGGGTATGCAGTCGTCCAGCGATGGCGAAAACGGCCATTATGCCGAGGCCAAGCCCCCCGATGCTGAGAAGGTGAAGACCTGCAAGTCTGGGTACGGTCTCTGACAGGCTTGATAAGCCTAGCATAATCAATCCGGATCCTGTCAAGGCGGCCGCGCCATTTAGTGCCAGCAGTTCAGCTCGGAAGGCTTTGATTCCGATAAACCCATCGGCGGTCCGATCAAGAAAAGCGGCCCCGGTCCCGATCAACAGATAAGCCTGAACATCTTGCGAGACAGGCATCATGAGTGTCAGCAAGCACAAGGCGCTCAGGATTACACTGGTATGTCTGCGTCCCGGATGCGGTAAATAGGGCGTGCTGCGTCGACTGGGATCCACCACCCGATTGGTGATCGGGGGCACGATCCTAGCAAGGGCCAATCCTAAAAATCCGCAATAAACCAGCAAGCCTGCGATCAGCATCTGGGCGCACAGGCTGTAATCATCGTCCAGCGCGGCGAACCGCAGGCGAAGATAGACTCCGATGTAAGTGCAGAGCCACAAAAGAAACCCATTAAGGTCAGGAGTTCGGGCCGAAACCGCTGCACGCAAGCAAAAAAGAAGTACCAGTCCCATCCAGGCGCCATCCGCAACAAGGGCAATTTGATCGCTCAAACTCAAGCCTATCAAACTGGCCAAACGAGCCAGCGCCCATAGGACCGCCACCCCATAGCTCAGCCGCGCAGAGCAGGGTTTCGTGCGAGTCCACTCAGGGATAGCGGTAAGCAGGAAACCCGCCAAGGCCGCGCCAAAACTGCCAAACAGCATTTCCGTCCCATGCCAGAGTCCGGCTGGAACCTGACCGTTAAAAGGCAAGGTATATTGGCGCACTATGACCCACAAAACCGGCCAAATAGCAGCATGCAGCGCGCATAGCGGAAACAAAAGGCGCAAAGGCTCAAGGCCAAGACTGCGCAAAGTCGCAATCAAGTCTCGAAAGAGTTGGGTGTTCATGCCAGCACACTGTTGAGTATATCCACAAAGACAGAGCGGGTCCGCAGCTCGGCCACCATGGCGAAGCATGCGTCATCACTTCGCCGCCCGGGGAGGCCATCAGGGATGTAGGCGGCCACAGTCTGGTTCGGATCCATAGGCAAGATCAGGATGCGGTGGGCCAATCGCACCGCTTCGTGAAGGTCATGTGTGACAAACATCATCGCAAACCCCAGATTGCGGCTTAAGGCGATCAAGTGATCCTGGAGATGGATACGAAGGAGTGGGTCGAGCGCACTGAAAGGCTCGTCGCAGAAAAGAAAGTCCGGGTTGGTAATCAACGCCCGGGCCAAGGCGACGCGCTGGGCCATACCGCCGGAGAGTTCCGGGGGGTATTTCTCAAGGTCAGCTTCTTCCAGCCGAATGAGCTGGCGCAAGGTTTCTAGCCTAGATTCGATTGTCTTGGGTGATTTGCGGCCAGTCAGGAATCGGATCGGATAGAGGATATTGTCCCTTGCCGTTAGCCAGTTGAGCAGGCGAGGCTCCTGAAAAATAAAGGCGTGGCGGGTGTAGTTGCGCTCTAGTTTTCCCCGCTGCGGTAATAATAATCCACTACACAGATTCAGCAGCGTGCTTTTACCGCAGCCTGAGGGGCCCATGACGGCCACAAGCTCATGGCGTTCAATTTCTAAAGACAAATCTTCGAACAAGGGGCGACCTAAGAAGCCGTGATGAAGGGCCTCGATACGCAAAGCAGGTTTACTCATGGTGGGGGCCTTAACCGGTGTCGGTGGACTATGCGCCACTGGTCGGTCTGATCCCGCACCGGGCGGATCAGGCCAAATTCAAACAGAAGCAAGGAAGAAACCGCAAGGACCATCCAGGCCAGGGCTTCCGTCATATCAAGTAGAGTGCGGGCCGACCCAAGGGCGGTTCCAATTCCTCCGGAATTGGTCAGAAGCTCAGACATGATAGCAATTTTGACCGCTGTCCCGGCTGCTATTGATATCGGTGCAAACAAGGCGGACGTGACCTGTCGCATCCCAAGGCCCAGCGCACGCTGTATTGGACCGGCACCATAGGCCTTGGCCATGCTGTCAAGGCGGCGGTCCCGCGTCATCACGCCTTCAGCGGTCCCAATCAAGACGAGTGGGCTGCAGACAAGAGCTACAGTCAGAATGATACTGGTATCACTTGAGCCAAAGCCAATCATTATGATGACGATCCAAGCGATGGGCGGAATGCCCAGGAGGATGATCACCAAGGGCTGGATCAAGCGCATCAGCGACGGAAGATAGCCGCCCATCAGGCCAAGGCTGATCCCAGCCAGACACGCCCAAGCCAGCCCTGTCAAAGCCCGATAGAGCGTGATGACTACCGTCTCACGGCTGTCCGGTGTCTGAATTAGCGCGAGGGCGCGTTCCATGACGGCGGCGGGAGACGGCAGGATGAACCCTCCCAAAACTTCGTGACCGGCTTGCCAGAGCGCGGCCAGAACACAGAGTGCCGCAAGTCCGCTCCACCCACCCCAAAGATAGTTCAGGGTGTCGCCAAGGGCGCGGCCGTAACGAACGGGACTTTTGATCATTGATAAAAGCGGTCGGCGGGCAGCGACCCGCCGATCAGGGCCGGATTAAGATCGCGTAGGCGCTCAAAATAGCGTTCAAGCTCTGGGCGAGCGTCTGTTGCCTTCAAGGTTACTAAATTCGAGGCTTTGACAGAGTTCACTAGGATATCGGCGGGCATCCCAAAAGCCGGTGCGGCCTGCTGGCAAATCGGTTTCGGATCTTTAGTCAGGCGGTCGAGCGCTGATGCCAAATCTCGATGCCAGGAGGCCAAGTCCGGGGCTGCGCTATCGGACCGCATAACCAGCGCAGCCTGGGGCAGGGTTTCGTTGGGACCAAATGATCCTTGCCACAGGGATAAAAAGTCGAGGGTTCGGTAAAGCGATTTGCCGAACATCTTGGCCCGGGTTATCGCAGCAGTAGCGGCGGGCTCCGGGAGCAGGGCCGCCCTGACCTTGCCCGCAATCATTAACTGGACGGCTTCAATGGGCGTGCCAGTAAAATGTAGGGAAACATCCCGTTCAAGATCCAGTTGTGTTTCTTGGGCAAGTCTTGCCAGGGCCAGATCCGGCACATCGTTGCGGTAAGGTATTGCAAGGGACAGCCCCTTGAGGACGGTCAGGCTAGGCGTAGGTGCAAGGTCAGACACAACATAGAGCAGGCCTCGGGTCAGCAGACTGATCAATCGCAACGTGACACCCTTGTTGTGGAATTGGGCCGCTGTGTGGGTTGGCATAATGACCATGTTCATCCGTCGTGAGGTCAGCCCGGCCTTGAGTTGGTCCGGGTCTTTCCACAATGAGAGAGTTTGCCCCTTACGGGTTCGCTCAGGTGGATTAAGCGCCGCAGCAAGTATCAGGCTGGGCGTTGCGGGCGGTGCCCAGATCGTGTGGTCGGGGTTAGCTTGAGTTTTGCGACCATCTGGGATCGACGGTTGACATGCGCCAAGTGCCAGGGGCGCGAACGCCGCGAGAACCGCCCTGCGCGTGGAGTGGCAATCAAAATTTGACATGATGGAGACCTGTCGACTTACCGGGTTCAGAATTGTGCTCTCAGCCCAATCAGGCTGGATCGTCCTTCGGCGGGGATAAATACGGCTTGATCCGGTCGCGCGGCGTCGACCACGAGTGTGGAGGCCGGGTAGGTCTCGTCAAACAGGTTGTTCACAGTAGCATAGATACTCAAGGTCGGGCTGAGACGGTATCGCGCTGTGATATCTGTGACCGAGTAGGGCGGGGCATAAAGGGTGTTGAGGTTGTCAACGGCTGTGCGTTTGGGCCGCCAAACCACGCGTGCAGACAAGTCAAGCGCGTCTGTAGCCTGATAGGTGAGCGTTCCCACGACTGTGTGCGGTGGGGCTCCGGCCAGTTTGCGATTACCGCGTACCGGATCCGAAACAAAATGGAAGTCTTGCCATGTATAGGCCAGATCCGCCGTTAAGGTCGGTGACAGGGCGGCCTTTAGGCTTATTTCCGCGCCATTATGTCGGGTTTTGCCAGCGTTAACCGCGCCGAGAGACACACCGGTTTCGTCGCGCAAATTCAACAACTCGTGCTGAATTGCGGCCGTATAGATCAAGACATCCGTCTGCACACGTCCCCAGTCCGCGCGCCAGCCCAGTTCCGTGGTGACACCCGTCTGGGCTTTCAAGGCCGGAGTCCGGAATACATCCGCCGTAAGCGCCGGGTTGGGCGGTGTTGGTCTGCCCGCTGACGAATTGGGTGTGCCATTGATCGTAGCCAGCAGGTCATCGTGGCTCGGTGGCTCAAAGCTGTGGCTCAGGCTCACAAACAGACGATGGTCCGGAGCCGGAATCCATGTCAGAGCCAGGGCAGGGCTGAGCTGGTCATAGTGTCGTTTGTAGCTAGATGACGCGAAGGGGACGGCCCCGTCAGGCAGTCGAATATCAGGTCGGGCCGGATTGAATGCCAGTGTCGGACGGGGCCCCTTGAATTGATCCGAATGGGTCCGGGTTGCCCGGGCATAGGATAGGCTGGGACTGATAATCAGGGTTTCAGTCAGATTGAAATTGCCGCTAAGATTGACACTCAGCGTTTCCGATTTCAGCTCACCCTGGCCAAACAGGGCCCCGGTTTGACCAGCGGCATTGAGAAAATAGCGGCGATCGGCTTCACCCGTGGCATAGAGCAGGCTGACGTCGGCGAATGGGAGGCGATCTGACTGGTTGGCCAGCAGGCTATAGCGGGTCAGAACATTGATGTAGTCGCCATCCGTCCTGCGGATACCGGTCGAAACCGGGAACCGGAACTGATCCTTGACGGTCAGGGCGCTGGCGGACACATCCAGTCGATGTTGGCCGGCACTTAGCCGCGTTCTTTGACCAATCCAAGACAGGGTGCTGTCGCGTTCGGGCCGATCGCGGATCACATTGGGACCGGGTTTGGTTGCTGCGCCCGCAATCAGGACGGGACCGCGTCCGACGGACTGGGGGGCTCGGGTCAAATCATCCAGTGAAAGAGGGCCTGCGACATCGAATTGGTTCTGTGCATGGCCGGCAAACAGGCGCAGTTGAACGGTATCAGACAGTTTAAGGCCCCAGTTCGCCACGAACCGGGTGCGCTGAGATTCATTGTGGGTCCGATAGCCATCTTTTTTTGTACTCAAACCGCTTAGCCAAACGTCCTGCTCGCCCGCGTTTGCGCCAAAGTCGAACTGAGCTTCAGCGTAACCAAAGCTACCCGCTTCGGCTCGCAGGTGAAGCCCTGGCGCACTCTGGCCTGTCGGGGATACGAAGTTTAAGGCCCCGCCGAGCACTGTTGCGCCGAGGCGCTGGGCTGCAGGACCACGGAATACTTCGATGAAATCAGACTGGGCCGGATCGGCGAGGCCAACAATATAGGACCCGTCGGGTCGGTTGAGTGGCAGTCCATCCTGGAGAAACAATATGCCCCGTTCGACCGGATTCTGCTGAAGGCCGGAGCCACGGATCTGTACCCGGGGCTGGTCGTGCCCGCCAAAGAAATCCTGAATGATCACCCCGCCAGTTTGACTAAGGGCACGCGACAGGATGACCTGGCCTTTGTCGCGATATGCCGTTTGACCCACCACGTTGGCCCCGCCTGGAATCAATTGGGCACGCTGCCTCGACACGTCCTGGTCGGACGTGCGGCGGGCTGTGACAATCACCTCAGGGGTCTCTGGCTGCACCGATTGCGCGACCGCCGCGCAGGGCGCCCAGGCCAAGAAAGTGAGGCTGCTGGCTGTTAAAAGACACAAATATTTTGTGGAATTTTGCGTGCGGTGCGTGGTGTGAGGCGTAAGTGATGGCATGACCGTGTTCCTTCTTATGAAACGGTTGCTATCATTATATGCAACTCATTCGCATGTGACCGGCTGTCGCACTTTGCTTTATTTGCGTGTCGCAGGTTGAGTTGTCGCACTTAAAAAATAGATCAATTCGTCAATTGTAAAAGAACAGTGGATGAAATTGTTAAATATCAATCCTTGCAAATACTTCAAAATGTAGTGTGTGAATCGGTTTTAAGTCGCTAAATGTGGTGTGGAGGTCAAGGTGGCAGATGGTCATGCCGGGTCCGGTACACGGATGGAGTCCAGTGTTTTTCAGTCCCGCAGGGATAGTCAGGTCAGTGCTCGTCATGCTGTCGAAGAATATGTACATCGAGAAGATTGGCGGATTCATGCCAATGCCAATACAGATTACAGCAATGCAGGGCTGATTAATAATGTGGCCGGCAAGATGGTTGCCAACTATTGGCTCGACAATGTCTATGCTCCCGATGAGGCAGAGGCGCATCGCAACGCGGACCTTCATATACATGATTTGGATTGCTTGACCGGCTATTGTGCGGGGTGGAGTCTGCGCGCTCTGTTGGACGAAGGCTTTAATGGCGCCCCGGGCAAGGTTTCCAGTCGTCCGCCGCGTCATTTTCGCGAGGCCTTGGGCCAGATGGCAAATTTTCTTGGGATCCTACAGTCGGAATGGGCGGGGGCTCAGGCATTTAGCTCTTTTGATACCTATCTTGCTCCCTACGTCTTCCGGGATAATCTCAGCTTTGCGGATGTCAAAAAAGCGATCCGCAGTTTCGTCTATAACCTGAATGTCCCGGCACGATGGGGGCAAAGCCCCTTTACCAACATCACGTTGGATATCACCGTCCCGCCTGATCTGTCCGACAAGGTGCCGACCGCACAGAATATCCACCTGTTTGAGGGGATCGAAGATCCAGCGTTCCTGGCCCGCGTGGCGGGTCGGGGCGTAAATCGGCCCGAAGACATGACGTATGCGCATTTCCGTCCGGAAATGGAGCAGATCGTGATTGCTTACTATGAGGTCATGACCGAGGGGGATGCCAATGGTCAACCCTTTACCTTCCCCATTCCGACCGTGAATGTGATGGAGACCTTTGACTGGGAGAGTCCTGTAGCAAAGGCCCTGTTCGAAAATACCGCAAAGGTTGGCAGTTCCTATTTCCAGAACTTTATTGGAAGCCAATATATGCTGGATGAGCATGGGGACCGGGTAACCAACCCTGATGCCTATGCCCCGCACGCCGTGAGGAGCATGTGCTGTCGCTTGCAACTGGATCTGCGTGAGTTGCTGAAGCGGGGCAATGGATTGTTCGGTTCTGCCGAAATGACCGGTTCGATTGGAGTCGTGACCCTGAATATGGCGCGTTTAGGCTATAGGTTTAAAGGTGATGAGAGCGGCTTGTGGCTGGAAATTCTGAGGTTGATGGACCTTGCGAGTGCGTCGCTGGAGAAGAAACGTGTGTTTGTCCAGGATATGTATGATCGTGGACTCTATCCCTATACTCGCCGCTATTTACCCGGTTTTCGTAACCATTTCAGCACCATTGGCGTGAATGGCATGAATGAAATGGTTCGAAACTTTACGAATGGAGCCTATGATCTGACGGACTCTCGCGGGCGTCAGATGTGTTTAGATTTACTGGATCGGATGCGGACCCGTTTACGCGATTATCAAGAACAAACAGGTCACCTTTATAATCTCGAAGCGACACCCGCGGAGGGAACAACCTATCGGTTCGCAAAGGAAGATCGAAAGCGTTTCAGCGACATTCTCCAGGCAGGAGGCGGAGAAAATATCTACTACACAAATTCAAGTCAGATCCCGGTTGGTTATACGGAGGATCCCTTTGAGGCACTGGACC
>JBKBWB010000074.1:0-8089 GCA_046289215.1 Asticcacaulis sp.
CAGCCCCACAGGCCCAATAGGTCACGCACCCCGAAAGCTCCGGCCCGAAGACCGTGCGGATATTGGCCTCGGTATTCGAGCTGACCATTGCCAGCTGATAGCCCTCGGCCTTGAGCTGACGCGGCATCGGGGCCACCCCGTCAAACAGGGCGATGTTGGCGCAGTCACGACGGAACTGGTGGCGCAAGTAAGCGGCCAGGAACGGGATCTTCCAATGCGGCACCTTCAGCCGCTGCATGATTTCCAGCGAATGGCAGGACCGCAGCTGCTCAAAGGTCTCGGGATCGACCGGCTGCACCCCAAAACGGCGCGCGGCCGGGTTCCAGTTTTCACGGACCCAGCCCAGGCTGTCGGCCAGGGTGCCGTCAAAGTCGAAAATCAGCGCACGGGGCCGGGTCATAACCGCTGTCCGTTCCGGGGTCAGGCGTCGTTTTGGCGACGGCGTAGCCGGGCCATCCGCCGCAGGCGCTTCCAGAACCGGACCTTTTCGGCCTCGGGATAGGGCTCTAGATTGCGCACAAACTGCTCGGCGCAGGCCCGCCAGGAGAACTTCTCGGCATAGGCCCGCACGGCCTTGCGGTCGAGCTTGAGCGCCTCTTCGACGGCCACTTTCAGGTCGTTATCGAGAACCCCGGCTCCGGATCCGGGGACAATGTCGATCGGGCCATGAGCCGGGAACGCGGCCACGGGAGTGCCCGTCGCCATGGCTTCAAGGATCACAAGGCCAAAGGTATCGGTCCAGGACGGGAACACGAACACATCGGAGTCGGCATAGGACCGCGCCAGCTCTTCGCCAAAACGGGCCCCGGTAAACACGGCCTCCGGGTACTTGGCTTCCAGCTCAGCCCGCTGGGGGCCATCGCCGACGATCACCTTGGTGCCGGGCAGATCCAGCTTGAGGAAGGCCTCGATATTCTTCTCAACGGCCACCCGACCGACATAGCTATAGATCGGGCGCGGCAGGTCGCCAAAGATTGGCTCCAGCCCCGGGTGGAACAGCTCCGTATCTACCCCGCGCGACCAGGGCGAGATATTGCGGATCCCATGGGCCTCCAGCTCTTTTTGCAGGGTCGGCGTCGCCACCATAACCCGGCCCGACGGCCCATGGAACCAGCGCATGAAGGCATAGCCCACCGCCAGCGGGATCGGCAGACGGGCGCTGACATACTCGGGATATTTGGTGTGATAGCTGGTGGTAAAGGGCAGCTTCCACTCCAGACACACCCGGCGCGTGGCCCAGCCAATCGGCCCCTCGGTGGCGATGTGCACCGCCTCCGGCTCGAACGCCCGCATCCGTTCGCGGATATCCTCATAGCAACCCAAGGCCAGCCGGATCTCCGGATAGGTGGGCATGGGAACGGTTTTGTACTGATCCGGCGAGATCACCTCGATCTCGTGGCCCATCGCGCGACATTCCGAGAGGGTACGGGTCAGAGTCCGTACCACACCATTAACCTGAGGCTCCCAGGCGTCCGTCGCCAGCAGTATGCGCAAGGTCCATTTTCCTCTTGCTGTTCGCCGTAAGAGAGGCCGTATAGGGCCAAACCGGGACAAAAGCGAGCCAAGACACACCGGTCCGTGTTAAGATTATCGTCAACCCCCAGAGCAAGCCTGTGCCCAACACCGCCCCGCCCAAAGATACGCCCAAGGCCCGCCGCACCCGGAGGCTGATCCTCGACACCGCCATGCGGCTGTTCGCGGAGCTGGGCTATGAGCGCGCGGGCAATGCCGCCATTGCCGAGGCCGCCGGGATCACGCGCGGGGCCATGCTCTATTACTATAGCACCCGCGAGGCGCTGGTGGCCGCGGCGGCATCCCACATCCAGGCCGCCCGCACCGCCCTGTTCGAAGAGGCGATCCGCCAGCACGGCGGGGTCGGCGATGCGGTGGATCTGGCCATCGAGACCTATTGGCAGCTCCTGCCAACAGAACCGTTTCAGGCCTTTCGCGAGCTGGAAAACGCCGCCCGGCTGGATCCCAAGGTGGCCGAGGCCATCGCCCTGGCCCAGGCCGAGTTTGATGGCGCGGCCATGGGCCAGTCCGTGCCGGGCCTGATCCAGGCCGGGGCTGATGCCCGCTTTCAAGTCAGCCGCGATCTGGCCCGCTTTGCCCTCGAAGGGCTACACCATGCCCGCCTCACCTACCGCGATCAGGAACGGGCATCGGCCCTGATCCGCGTGCTGAAACGCGCCGTGCACATGCTCAACCGCAAAGGCGACGTGCAGGACCTCTGGCCGGGGTCGTAGTCCCGTCCCTAATCCAGGGTGCGGCGGAAACGCCAGAGGGCCAGGGTTCCGATGACACCGAGGATCCCCGTCAAGGCCCAGAGCTCGCTGCTAAGGTCCGCAACGCCTGCGCCCTTGAGCATCACCCCGCGCACGATCCGCAGAAAATGAGTCAGGGGCAGGCCTTCCCCGATAAAGCGTGCCCAGTCGGGCATGGCCATGAACGGGAACATGAACCCGGACAGCAACATCGACGGCAGAAAGATAAAAAAGGTCATTTGCAGCGCCTGCATCTGACTGCGGGCCAATGTTGAGATCAGATAGCCGAGCATCAGATTGGTAACGATAAAGATGGCTATCCCCGCCGCCAGAAAGGGCACCTCGCCTCGGAACGGCACATTGAAGAGGCCGTAGGCGGCCGCCAGGACAATCGCGACCTGGACCAAGCCCAAGAGCACATAGGGCGAAATCTTGCCGAGCATGATTTCCACCGCACTGGCGGGGGTGGCCAACAAGGTTTCCATGGTGCCGCGCTCCCGCTCGCGGGTCAGGGCAATGGCGGTCGCCATCGTCAGGGTCATAGTCAGGATCACCCCCAATAGACCCGGAACAATATTGTAAGCGGTGATCGCCTCGGGATTATAGAGCCGGTGGATCAGCAGGTCATAGGCCGGCGGGGCCCCCGCCAGTCCCGCCAGAGGGCCGGTCAGATCCTCGGCCAGCGCACGCTGGAGGATGGTATTTACGGCCGCCGTGGCCCCACCTGCTACGGTCGGGTCGCTGGCATCGGCCATCATCAGGATTTGGGGCCGCTCGCCCCGCACCAGCGCCTGTTCAAACCGGTCGGGGATAACAATGGCAAAGGCCGCCTCGCCCCGACGCAAGGCCGCTTCGGCCGCTCCCTCGCCCGTCACTGTTGCGCGGATATCAAAATAGCTACTGGCGCGCAGACCGGCGATGAGGCTACGGCTCAGGGGGCCAGACTGGCGCACCTCGATGACCGTCGGCAAGTGGCGCGGATCGGTGTTGATGGCATAGCCAAACAGCATGAGCTGGATCACCGGGATGGCCACCATCATGGCAAAGGTCATCCGGTCCCGGCGCATCTGGATCAGCTCTTTGAAGAACACCGCCAGACAGCGCGTCAGGGAAAAGGCCCGGGCTTGCGGCCCGCGTGCCTGGCGCTTGGGCCCGTATGATCCGTCCTCTGATAAATGGCTCATGTGAAGTTATCCGCGCTTTGGGCCATCAGGTGGATAAAGGCCTCTTCGAGACCGGGGGTGATCGGTTCAGCCTGCACCCCCGGGCGTTGCCGGATCGCCGCCATGACCCGATCCAGCGCCTCCGTGTCGGTACCGCACACATGCAAGGCGGTCCCGAACCGAGCCAGCAAGGCCACCGCCGGATCATCGCGCAACACCGCCTCGGTGGCATCGAGATCCGGCGCGGTCACGGCAAAGGCGGACAGGCCCAGCATGGCCGGAATATCCGCGGTCGGGGCATCGATCAGTTTGCGGCCATAGGCGATATAGGCAATGCGATCGCATTGAACCGCCTCGTCCATGTAATGGGTCGAGACAAGGGTCGTGACCCCCTGGCGGGCATAGGCGCGGATCTGCTCCCAGAAGTCCCGGCGCGCCTTGGGATCGACCCCGGCGGTGGGCTCGTCGAGCAGCAACAGGTCCGGGGTGTGGATCATACAGGCCGCCAGGGCCAGACGCTGTTTCCAGCCCCCTGACAACCGCCCGGCCAACTGGTGCTGACGCCCTTCGAGACCAATGGACTCCAGGGCTTCGGTCACGGTCTGGCGAAGACGTGGCACACGATAAAGGCGGGCAATAAATTCAAGATTTTCGCGGACACTCAGGTCTTCATAGAGCGAAAAGCGCTGGGTCATATAGCCGGTGCGCGCCTTGATCCGGTCACTCTGGCGCAGCACGTCATAGCCCAAACACTGGCCCGACCCGGCATCGGGGCGCAACAAGCCACAGACCATGCGGATCGAGGTCGTCTTGCCCGACCCGTTGGGCCCGAGAAACCCATAGATCGCCCCGCGCGGCACCCGGAGATCCAGCCCATCGACCACGGTCTTGTCCCCGAACCGCTTGGTCAGCCCCCGGACATCAATCACTGCGGGATCCTCATCTGCCCGGATCATCCGTGGCCCGCCTTTTCCGTGGCCATGCGCTGGGGGGCACGCGGACGGGGGGCACTCTGGCTGGGGCTTGCCATCCGGGTCAGATCCAGCGGCTGTCCCGGCCGCAGACGCAAGCCCGGATCCGGATCGGCTTCGGCCATCCAGACCAGCCGGTGGCGGGCATCGCGGCCATAGAGCACAGGCGGCGTATATTGCGGCTCGCTCGCGACATAGCGCACGGTCGCGCCTCCGCCTTTCGGACAGCCGGAACAGCGCACTGACAACCGCGTTCCCGGCGCCAAGGTGGACAGGTCGGCCTCAGGGACAAAGAAACGGATCCGGCGACCGGTGTCCGGCAACAGGGACACCACAGGCGCCCCCGCCGCGATCACCTCGCCGTCACGGTAATAGAGCCGGGCCACTTCACCGGACACACTCGCATAGACAGTCATCTGAGCGGCGCGAGTCTGGTCAAGGCGGGCCTGGCTGGACTTGGCCTCGGCTTCCAAGCCGCCGACGGATTGCTCGGCCTCGGCCTGACGGACCAAAGCGCGGGCCTGGTCCAGCCGGGCGCGATCGGCGTCCAACCGTGACTGGGGCACCAGCCCCTGTCGGAAAAGGGCTTCGGTCCGAGCAAAGGCCTTTTGCGCCAGATCCGCATCCGACCGAACCCGCGCCAAGGCCGCCTCGGCCTGTGCCCCGGCCCGGACCCTCGCCGCGCGGGCGGCGGCCTCGGAGGCTTCGCTCGCTTCTGTAATCCGGTCGGGTTCCAGCGCGAACAAAGCCGCCCCGGCTGTGACCTGCTCGCCCTCCTGTACGAAAATGCGGGCAATCTGGCCGCCTTCGCGGGCGGCGGCCCGGTGATAGAGACCCTCAGCATAGCCGGTGTAATCGACCCGCTCGGCCTTGGCCCCCTGGCCCGTCAACCCCGCCAAACCGTCACAACCGCTGAGCATCAGCAGCCCAACACACAGGGCGCTTGTAAGCCCTGCACTGAGCCCCGCCGTGCGCCTGCGCGGTTTAAGCCGGATCCGACGCGGGGAGGGTTCAGGCATCTTCAATGGGTCGGACATGGCTCTAGGCCTTTCAGGATCTGGTCAATCAAGGCATTGGACTGGGCCTCAGCGGTCGGCTGGGGCGCGATATCAAGCACGTGGGTCATCAGGGCCGTGATCATCACCGGCCCAATCAGGGTCAGAACCGCCACATCCGCGTCGATGTCGGCCCGAAACTGCCCGTTGGCCTGCCCCTGACGGATCAAGGCGGCGAGGGTCTGGCGCACCGGATCAATCACACGCCGACGATAGAGCTGGGCCAGTTCAGGAAAGCGCGACGACAGGCTGATGATGAGGCGCGGAATGGCAAACAGTTTTGGATCCTGAAGCCGTGCCAGAGCAAACCCCAGCATCATCCGCAAACGTGCAGGCGGGGGCACCGGACTGTCCAACACAAGGGCTGACATATGATCCGCCAGCGGCACAATCCGCGCCTCGATCAGCGCTTCGAGCAGCCCCTGCTTGCTGTCGAAATAGAGATATAGCCCCGGCTTGGACAAACTGGCCCGTCGGGCAATGTCATCCATCCGGGCCGCGTCGAACCCGACGTGCATGAACTCCTCAAGGGCCGCCGAGAGGATCTCCTCGGGCCGAGCCTCCGGCCTGCGGGCACGAACGGGCATCATGCTCTCCATTATTACTGACTGGTCAGTAATAAGATATTGACCGCCTGTTTGCAAGGGGGCTGTGGGCAACAGCCCAAACCCTGCCTCCTCCGCGAATTCCGCATCTAACGGGAAACCCGCCCTCGCCCGAGGACTGCAATCCCTTGTAGCGTAAGCAATTATGACAAAATTATAAAACCGTATGCGGATAAAAACGCGCAATCCCTTGCCCGGCTTAGGATTTCGTTGATAACGTTTTTGGACTTTTGTGAGATTTTTTGCTTTACAAGCCCGGCAGTTTTCCTTAAGTGCGGGGCTTCCGGCGGACCCCGAGGACACTTGAAACGCTGCTAACGCCGGTCTGGGTTCAACAATTCGTTGTGGGGTTTCGTGCGGTGGGCATCTACCAATCGTCCCTGGACCTGGTCCGTGAGCGGTCCCCGGAGCGTCCTGTCGCACTTGTGCGACCGGCGTCGGTATCCGTAGCGGCGCAGTGGTTCCAGGAAAATTTTAAGGGTGAGGTCTTTTACGCGGTAAAAGCCAATCCTTCTCCGTGGGTCATTCAGACTCTGGCGGACGCCGGGGTGCGCTCGTTCGACGTCGCCTCCCTTCCGGAAATCGAGCTGGTCAAGGCGATTGCTCCGGAAGCCCGCCTGGCCTTCATGCACCCGGTCAAGAGCCGCGCGGCGATCACGCGCGCCTATTTCGACTTTGGGGTCCGGACCTTCTCGCTCGACACCCATGACGAGCTGCAGAAGATCCTCGACGCCACGGGCGGGGCCAAGGATCTGAACCTGATCGTGCGCCTGTCGGCCTCGGGCGAAGGCTCGAACCTGCCACTGACGGGCAAGTTCGGGGTGTCCCAATACGACGCTCCGGCGCTGTTGCTGGCCGCGCGCCGGGCAACCCAGGATCTGATGGGGATCTCGTTCCACGTCGGCAGCCAGTGCATGCGCCCGACCTCCTATGCCGCGACCATGGCCTCGGCCTCGCGCTCGCTGGTTCGCGCCGGTGTGTTTGCCGATGTGGTGGATGTGGGCGGCGGTTTCCCGTCGGTCTATCCGGGCATGATCCCACCGTCGCTCGACGAATATATGGGGGCCATTGAGCGCGCCTTTGCCGAAATGATGGTGCACGAAACCACCGAGCTGTGGGCCGAACCGGGCCGCTCGCTCGTGGCCGAAAGCACCTCGGTGCTGGTCAAGGTCGAGCTGCGCAAGGGCGACGCCCTCTATATCAACGACGGCTCCTATGGGACGCTGTTCGACGCCACCCACGCCAAGTGGCCGTTCCCGGTGAAGCTGGTGCGCGATGGCGCGTCGGACAGCGAGCTGAAGCCCTATCGCTTCTATGGCCCGACTTGCGATTCGATCGACCACATGCCGGGGCCCTATTGGCTGCCCGCCGATGTGCGCGAAGGCGACTATATCGAAATCGGCATGCTGGGCGCCTATGGCGTGGCCATGGCCACGCGCTTCAACGGCTATGGCGATGTCGAGACCGAAGAGGTCCTTGATGCCCCGATGGCCTCGATGTTCGGCATGGCACCGCGCAATCTTGTGATGCCGCGCAGTGCCTTTGAAGACGAGAAGGTCGTGCGTTTTGCCCGGCCCAAGGCTACGAAGAAGCGCCGCCGCAAATAGGCCGGATGCTTTGATTCGTTCACAGCGTCGGCCCGTCGCTCCGTCCGGGCCGGCGCTTTTCATTTCGGACGGGCGCTCACACTCTTAGGGATTCAAGAGCATGAACGCTGAAGTAAACTCGAACATGAAGGCGGAGCTGCTGGCCACGACGGTCGAGCATGTCGACATCACCAGCTATGACGCGCGTCCGATCATCGATTCGATGCGCAAGATGAGCTTTTCGAGCCGCGATACCGCCCGCGCCGCCGACATCTTCAACATGGCCATCGAAGACCAGACCTGCTCGCCCTGGCTGATCCTGGCGGGTTCGACCTCGGCCGGCGGGTGCATGCATGTGTACCGCGACATGGTCAAGTTCGGCATGGTTGACGCCATCGTCGCCACCGGCGCCTCGATCGTGGACATGGACTTCTTTGAGGCCCTG
>JBKBWB010000075.1:0-8015 GCA_046289215.1 Asticcacaulis sp.
GCCCAAGTCAAAGGTCGAGGTCAAACGCGTGCCTGAAGCTATCGAAGCGGGGGCACCGGGGGGCTACTATAATGGCCCGGCGCTCGATGGATCGCGTCCCGGGGCCTATTACATCAATCTGCGCGATACCGCCGAATGGCCGAGCTGGACCCTGCCGACCCTGACCTATCACGAGGCCTCGCCGGGCCACCACCTGCAGGTCGCCTTGCAAACCGAAGCCCAGGGCCTGCCGATGCTGCGCCGGATCCAGGGCTTTGGCGCCTATCAGGAAGGCTGGGCGCTCTATGCCGAACAGCTGGCCGATGAAATCGGCATGTATGCTGAGGATCCGTTCGGCCAGGTCGGTTATCTGCAATCGTTCCTGTTCCGCGCGGCCCGTCTGGTGGTCGACTCTGGTCTGCACCACAAGCGCTGGACCCGCGAGCACGCCATCCGCTGGATGACGGACACCACCGGGGATCAGGAAAGCTCGATCACCACTGAGGTTGAGCGCTACTGCGTCTGGCCGGGTCAGGCCTGTTCCTACAAGATCGGCCATACCCACATCGTGCGCCTGCGTGAACAGGCTAAGGCCAAGCTGGGGTCGAAATTCGATATCCGCGGCTTCCACGACCAGGTGCTGTTGTCCGGGGCCATGCCGCTGGATGTGCTGACCAATGTGATCGAAGACTGGACCAAGAGCCGCGCCTGATCGCTCTGAGCGTCAGACTCAAAACCCCCGCTGGATCGCTCTGGCGGGGGTTTTTGTTTGGAACGTTGACCTAAGCCGCCTTACCCGGCGGCTGTTTGCGCCAAAACGTCCATGTATCCGGGGTCTCACTGTCCGGGTCAAAGGCATAGCCCGCGACATCAAAGGCCTTCAGGGCCTCGCGGTGCTCAACCCGGTTTTCGATGATATAGCGCGCCATCAGGCCCCGGGCCTTTTTGGCATAGAAGCTGATGATCTTGCGCTTGCCCTTGGCGTCTTCCTCTAAAAAGCGGATCGACAAGACCGGGATCGCCAGGGCTTTTTGATCGACTGCGTCGAAATATTCCGAGCTGGCCAGATTGATCAGGGTCTGGTCGGCATGGCCCTCGGCCGCCGCATTGAGAGCCTTGGCGAGTTTGTCGGCCCAGTAGGCATAGAGGCTGTTTCCCGCCGGGGTCTTGAGCCGCGTGCCCATTTCCAGCCGATAGGGCAGGATCCCGTCCAGCGGTCGCAGGATCCCATAGAGCCCGGACAGGATTCGCAACCGATCCTGGGCCCAGCTCAAATCGGCATCCGACAGGGTCTTAGCCTCTAGCCCGGCATAGACGTCGCCATTGAACATGAGCGCGGCTGGAATGCCATCGGCGGCCTCGGCATCGAATGCCTGAAACCGGGCATGGTTGAGGTCGGCCAACTTGTCCGAAATATCCATCAGCGTCCGCAGATCTGCTGGGGACAGGCGACGTGTGATTTCGCCCAAATCCCGGATTTCAGAGCGCAATTCCGGTTGGCTCAATGTCAAGGGCCGGGCAGGTGGGTTGAGGTCCAGGGACTTGGCCGGGCTGATAACAACGAGCATGACAGGTCTTTCGGGGATTTCATCGGGTGCCTGACATAAGGGTTTCAGGCCATAAGTGCCAGTGGCCTGACCCAGACAAGGTTCACCGCAATCCTGAGTTTGTATTGGGGCGGCTGTTGTTGCCCTAAGGGCGCGTACTTGAATGTAATCCTTGATTACTGAAAATAGTTCTATTTTGTGACAATTTTTACCACAAATAAAGACAGCGATCCTAGCATAACGCCGATCTTCAAAAGGGGTTTGGCGTATGTCTCAGGGAACCGTGCTGGTATTGGAAGACAGTCGCGTACAGGCGCAGCTGATTTCAAAGCTTCTGGAGCGCCTACGCTGGTCTACCGTGCTCAGCTTCAATGAACAGGTGGCCTTGAGGACGCTCAAGGAGACCCGTGTCGATCTGATGCTGCTCGATGTTTATGTGGGCGAAACCAACACCCTGACCTCACTGCCCAAGTTTCGTGACGCTGCTCCCCATACCCCGGTGGCGATCATGACGGCGGGCGGGCAGGCGCGCTCGCATACAACCCTCCAGGCGGCCCGCACGGCGCGCGTGGACTTCATCCTGACGAAGCCGTTTGATGTGCCCCAGCTCGAAGCGGTGCTTGATGTGGTCAGCACGGGCCAGGCGCGTCGCAAGCTGAATCGCCGTCAGCCGCATGTGCTGATTGTTGATGATTGCCGCGTGGTCCGCAGCCTCGCGACCAAGGCACTGATGGAGGCCGGATATCGGATCAGTGTTGCCGACACCATGGAAGCGGCCTTTGAAAATGTCGATATTGCCCACGTTGATGTGGTCCTGACCGATATTTTCATGCCCGGCATGGGTGGGATCGAGGGGATCGGCATTATCCGCAAGACCTGGCCCTTTGTGCACGTCATTGCCATGTCCGCAGGGGTCGATTTTAAGGTCGACCACACCAAGGTTCTGTCTGCAGCCAAGCATGTGGGGGCGGTGGCGCAGCTGCCAAAACCCTTCAAGGCCTCGGATTTGACGACCCTGGTTGAAGCGGTGATGGATTGCGAGATGGCAGCTTGATGAGCCAGATCCCGGTTACCGGATATCAATGCTTTTCTGGAAAACTCTCATGATCAAAGGGAGTATGTCCATGAGCAAGGGGCTGGCCCTGATCGTTGATAGCAGCCGTGAACAGGCTCAGGCCTTGGCAGCCCAGTGCGAATTGCGGGGTTGGTCAACCTTGCTGAGTTTTGATGCGGATATCGCTTTGCGTACCTTGGCGACGACCAAGGTCAATTTGCTCGTGTTGAATATGTATACCGGGAAAATCAATACCTTGACCCGCTTGTCGGCGTTTCGTGAGGCGGCGCCTGGGGTTCCGGTCCTGATGCTGACTGAGGGAGGCCGTTCTCCCGGAGCTTTGGCAGATATCAAGGACGCACGCAAAGCGGGTGTTGATCATGTGCTGCCCAAGCCTGTCGATCGCATGGCCTTGTGTGACATTCTGGAGGAAGTTCAGGATGCCAAGATCGTCGAGGATTTGCCCTTGCGGGTCATGGTGATCGATGACGCCAGCACGGTTCGCAGCATCAGCCGTCGAATCCTGATGGACGAAGGCTATACCGTCTTTACGGCGGATACCGTGGAAACCGCGATGTTCAGCCCTGAGTTGCCGACCATTCAGGTGGTGGTCATGGACATCTTCATGCCAGGCATGGGCGGGATCGAAGGCATTGCCGCTCTTAAGAAGATGCACCCACACTTGAGAATTCTGGCCATTTCGGGGGGCAAGGACGCAACCCTGGGCGCAAATCAAGTGTTGATGGCGGCGCGCCATGTCGGGGCCGATGCCACATTACCCAAGCCATTTGACGAAGGCCGTTTTGTCGAGATGATCCGTGAGCTTAGCGGCGCTGCCGTACACACCATCCCCTAGACTATCGGCCTCAGAACAGCACGCCGGGGTTCATCAGTCCCTTGGGATCGATGGCGGCGCGAACGGCCCGCATCAAGTCCAGCTCAGCTTCGGATTTATAGACCGCGGCCTCGTGGGCCTTCATCCGCCCGAGGCCATGTTCAGCAGAGATTGAGCCTTCAAAGGCGTTCACCAGATCATGCACAACGCGCGCCCCGTCATCGCGGCGAGCGTTGAAGGCCGCCGAATCCGCGCCTTCGGGCTGGATGACGTTAAAGTGCACATTGCCGTCGCCGACATGCCCAAAGGCGACCACCCGTGCGCCGGGCTCAAACGCTTCGACCGCTTCTGTGGCCGTGCCGATCCATTCGGCCATGCGTGACAGGGGAACGCTGATGTCGTGCTTCCAGCAGGCCCCTTCGCATTTTTCCGCTGCCGAGTGGTCTTCGCGCAGCCGCCAGAACGCCTTGGCCTGGGTCTCATTCTGGGCAATGGCGGCATCGAGGATCAGCCCTTCCTCAAAGGCGGTTTCCAGCACGCGCTCCATCGCCGCTTCGGCCTGACCGGCGGCCCCGGCCGTGATCTCGATCAGGGCATACCAGGGATAGACCCCGTCCAGCGGCTCACGGGTGTCCGGGATGTGCTTCAGCACCAGCGACAGGCCATAGCGGCCCATCAGCTCAAACGCCTCGACCAGCCCGCCGGTCTCTTCCTTGGCGCGACTGAGCAGGGTGATTGCCTGTTCCGCCGTCTCGAACCCGACCATGGCCGTGGCCCGCAAGGTCATGCGCGGAAACAGCTTCAGGCTGGCGGCGGTGATCAGGCCCAGCGTCCCCTCGGCCCCGATAAACAGGTTTTTGAGGTCATAGCCGGTGTTGTTCTTGCGCAGGCGGCGCAAGCCTTCATATAGGCGCCCATCGGGCAGCACCACTTCCAGCCCCAGCACCAGATCGCGCATCATGCCATAGCGCAGCACCGCCGTGCCCCCGGCATTGGTCGACAAATTGCCGCCGATGCTGGCCGTGCCCTCGGCCGCCAGCGATAGGGGGAAAAAGCGGTTCGCGCCCTCTGCGGCCTGTTGCGCCTCAAGCAGGGTGACCCCGGCCTCCAGCACCATCACATCATCGGCGGCGGACACCGCCCGCACCGCCTTGAGCCGGTGGGTCGAGATCAGCAGGGTGCCAAACGGGATCTGACCACCCACCAGTCCGGTATTGCCGCCCTGGGGCGTCACGGGCACCTGATGCTCAAAGCAGATCCGCATCACCGTCTGGGCCTCGGCCACGCTGGCCGGCATCAGCAATAGCGGCGTGTGGCCGGTCCACTTGCCGCGCCACTCCGTCAGACGCGGGGCCAGCACTATCGGATCCTCGCTCCAGCTGGTCTCCGGCAAGGCGGCTTTCAACGCAGCTACACAGGCGGCAAGGGGAGCGGATCCTACAGAAGCGGCCATGGCGGTTACCTTTGCAACGGCTTGTCAAACAAGGGATTTCAGCGGAAAATGATCCGCCGGTCACGCACCGGATTAGGCGAGGAGACAAGGCGGTGCAAGGTCCAATTCCAGCGGTCGGGGTCGTGTGTCTGCGAAGCGGGGCGTCTGGACCCGAAGTGCTGCTGATCCGGCGCGCAAATCCACCCAAGGCCGGAAGCTGGTCGATCCCCGGCGGGCGGATCCAGCCGGGCGAAGCAGTTGCGGCGGCCGCCTTACGCGAACTGACGGAAGAAACAGGCGTCTCGGCACGCTTGATCGGGCTGCTCGATGTGGTCGATGGCCTGTTTGCGGACGAGACCGGGGCGGGCGGCTATCACTATGTGCTGATCGACTATCTGGCGCACTGGATCGGCGGCGAGCCCTTGGCCGGGGATGACGCGTCCGAAGCTGTGTTTGTGCCCATCGACCTGGCCCTGGCGAGACTGGACTGGGACAAGACCCGGGCTCTGATCAGCCTCGCCCTCGACCGATGGACGACGCGAAAGGGGTAGGCGGAAGGGCTATGGTTTCCTACTCTCCATCAAAGGGGGAGATGTCCGGGAACCGGACAGAGGGGGGCGGTATTTACAATAATTTCAAACTGGAAGAGGCCAGTTAATGATAATATCCCCTCACAATTTTATAATTTGGGTCTCTGAATTGGCTAGGGCAGTATTACTCCTCATTTTTGTGCTCTCATTGGGGGGGCTGTAGTTTGCAGCCAACATGCCAGAATGAAATAAGAGGGGGATCAGTCAGTCCTGATGGCAGAATGACAGCGATTGTCTTTTCTCGGAATTGCGGGGCAACGGTCGGGGAAAACTATCAAGTCTCTATACTGTCAAGCACCGAAAGCCCTAGAGGATCTGGCAATGTCTTACTTGCTGATCAAACGCCACCTTATTCTGACAAACTGAAGCCGATTTGGCTTGGAAATGGATCTGTTTCTGTACCGGAACCTCAAGGTTCGAGGGTATTTTATAAAAGTGACAATGTTCAAGCTGTAAAAGTTACTTTTGATTGACATTTTCACATTGGTTTGGATTGTTTTTATGGCAAAAAATATTTACGCTAAACAAATAAAAATATTTTTTATTGGCGCAATTGGCCTTACATTTATATTCATTGCGTCATTATTTGTATCCATTGTGGTGAATTATATATTTTATAGCGTTGATGTTGATTATATAATATATGCTTTATATAGGATTTTGCCAATTTATATTGGGTTTTTATTTTTACTTATTCTTTACAATGTTGTGGTTATTTTAGTAAAAAATTACTCTTATGCACATATTTTGGATAAAAGAAAAATCAAAAAAGAGGCGTTTATTGCTTGGTCTCGAAAAAGTTTATTTGAATCTGATAAAAATAATGAGAATTGAGAATAGTATATTTTGGCAATATTTGTAATATTCTAAAGTCTTTTTTGCGAATACGTATTTTAAATTCACTCGCGCATCTCCCCCTCGAAGGGGAAGGTGTCTGGGAACCGGACAGAGGGGGTGAGCTTTTACCAGACGTCGGCGCAGACCGAGGCTGTTCAATAAGAGCCCCTTCTCCTCCGTGTGGCCTTGCCACGGTGAGGTGCTGAGCAAGGCAAAGCGGAGGGGGATGGCGCAGGTCTCAAAGCTCGCCTGCGTCACGCCTTCGGCGCATTCCCGACCGGTTTTCATAGCCAAATGCGATTCGGCGGGTTAGCGTTCTGAAAGGCCGGGGACTTACCCGTGATTGAGGTGCGCAATGGAAATTTTTGCTCTGGGTCTTTTGGCGCTCGCCGTCATTATCGTGTTCAGCATTGTGAAAATTGTCCCGCAAGGGAAGGAGTTTACGGCTGAGCGCTTTGGCCGGTACACGCGCACCCTCAAGCCCGGGATCTCGTTCCTGACCCCGTTTGTCGAAAGCGTCGGCAAGCGCGTCAATATGATGGAACAGGTGCTGGATGTCCCCCAACAAGAGGTGATCACCCGCGACAACGCCATGGTGCGGGTCGACGGGATCGTGTTCATTCAGGTGATTGACGCCGCCAACGCCGCCTATCGGGTCGATGATCTGAACAATGCCATCACTCAATTGGCCATGACCAATCTGCGCACCGTCGTCGGCTCGATGGAGCTGGATGAAGTGTTGTCCCAGCGCGACCAGATCAATACGCGCCTGTTGTCGGCGATTGACGCCGCAACCAATCCCTGGGGCGTCAAGGTCAACCGTATTGAGATCAAGGACCTGACCCCTCCGACCGATATCACCAATGCCATGGCCCGTCAGATGAAGGCCGAGCGGGATCGCCGCGCCATCATCACCGAAGCCGAGGGGGAGCGTCAGGCCGCCATCGCCCGCGCCGAGGGGGCCAAACAGGCCGCGATCCTGGAGGCCGAGGGCCGCCGCGAAGCCGCGTTCCGTGACGCAGAGGCCCGCGAACGCGCCGCCGAGGCCGAAGCCAAGGCCACCCAGCTTGTCAGTGACGCGATCAACAGCGGGGACGTGAAGGCCATCAACTACTTCGTGGCTCAGAAGTACGTGGAAGCTTTTGGTAAGTTCGCCGAGTCCCCAAATATGAAGACCCTGATCCTGCCGTCGGAACTGGGCAGCCTGTCCGGGTCCGTTGCCGGGGTCGCTGAACTGCTGAAATCTGTTACCAAGGACGATCCGAAAAAGGCCTGATCCGCCCTACAGATGTAACCCGAACCCCAAAGGAGGCGCGTCATGGACACATTAGTCTCGCAAGGCCTGGCCACTCAGATCCTGGCCAATCCGTTCTGGCTGTGGCTAACCCTCGGCGCGATCCTTTTGGCGGTCGAAGCGGCGGCGAGCACCGAATGGCTGCTCTGGCCCGCGGCAGCGGCGGGAGTGGTGGCGGTGGTCACACTGACGGGGCTGGATCTGTCCATGCCCGTCCAGGGGATGATCTTTGCCGGTCTGACCATTACCGGCGCAGTGATGTCGCGCACCTTATTGTCGAATAAGCCCTCCACTGCCGGGCCGGATCGCAATGACCCGGAGGCGCGGCTGATCGGTCAGGCCGGTGAGGTCTCCACGGCCTTTGAAGGCCGCACGGGACGGGTGTTTGTCGATGGCACCGAATGGTCGGCCGAACTCGAAGACGGCGAGACCCTGGCAGAAAAAGAG
>JBKBWB010000076.1:0-7956 GCA_046289215.1 Asticcacaulis sp.
AAGCCCGGCTGGCCTCAGCTGCTGTAGGGCGCTTTACCGATCCAGTTGATGCCCTCATTAGCCAATTGGTCGGCGCGTTCGTTCTGGGGGTGGCCGTTGTGGCCCTTGACCCAGTGCCAACGCACGTCATGGCGCAGGCGGGCGGCATCCAGACGCTGCCACAGGTCGGCATTCTTGACCGGCTTCTTGTCGGCGGTTTTCCAGCCGCGCGCCTTCCAGCCCGAGATCCATTCGGTGATCCCCTGCATCACATATTTGCTGTCCGTATGCAGATCGACAACGCAGGGGCGCTTCAGCGCTTCCAGCGCCATGATCGCCGCCAGTAGCTCCATGCGGTTGTTGGTGGTCTCGGCCTCGCCCCCACAGATTTCCTTGGCATGGGGGCCCGACACCATGACCGCGCCCCAGCCGCCCGGGCCGGGATTTCCCTTACAGGCCCCGTCGGTATAGATCGTCACATGTGGGGTCATATCAGGCTTCAGTGAGGGCGCGCGGCAGTTTGAAGGTCACGGTTTCGCGCTGACCGGAATCTTCTTCGACCGTGATGTCAAAGCGCTGTCCCACGGCGGTCACCAGATCCTCAATCAGGTTTTCCGGGGCCGACGCCCCTGCGGTGATGCCGAGGGTTTCGACCCCCTCGAACCAGGCCCAGTCCACCGCCCCGGCATCATCCACCAACCGAGCCGCCTTAGCGCCAGCGCGAAGGGCCACTTCGACCAGCCGCTGGCTGTTGGAAGAATTTTGAGAGCCGATCACCAGCACCAGATCGCATTGCGCCCCAACGCGCTTGACCGCATCCTGGCGATTGGTGGTGGCATAGCAGATGTCTTCCTTGTGCGGCGCGGCCATCAGCGGGAAGCGCCGTTGCAGCACGCCAACAATTTCTGCTGTGTCGTCCACCGACAGAGTGGTCTGGGTGACGAAGGCGAGACGGGCCGGATCGCGCGGGGAAAAGGCTTCGGCCTCTTCGACAGTTTCGATCAGGCGGACAGCCCCTTCGGGCAACTGGCCCATGGTGCCGATCACTTCGGGGTGGCCGGCATGGCCGATCAGGATGATGTCGAGCCCATTGTTAAAATGCCGCTCGGCCTCGACATGGACCTTGGACACCAGCGGACAGGTGGCATCGAGGTAAAACATCTGGCGCGCCTCGGCGTTCGCCGGGACGGATTTCGGTACGCCATGGGCCGAAAACACCACGGGACGGTCGGACGGGCACTGATCCAGTTCCTTGACAAAGACGGCCCCGAGCGCCTTCAATCGATCGACCACATGCTTATTGTGCACAATCTCATGGCGCACATAGACAGGGGCCCCGAACTTGGCGATGGCCTGTTCGACGATCTGAATCGCCCGGTCCACCCCAGCGCAAAAGCCGCGCGGCGTGGCCAAAAGAACACGAAGAGAGCGTGACGGGGGGAGCGCAGAATCCATCATAACGGGGGATTTAAGGCTAAATGCCGCGCTTTGCCAGCGCACTTGATTGCCCCGTCACGGTTTAGCCGTTATCAAGCCCAATAGTCGTGCAGAGCCGCTGAGGCGGGGCAGGGCTCTAACACCGGTTTCAAGCGATGTGGCGGACAGCATGCGGCGTTTTCTGATTCTCCTGAGTGCACTGACCTTGGGTGCGGCGGTTCTGCCGCAAGCCTCTTTGGCCCAAAATCGTGACCGTGGCGGTCAAGACGAGGAGGCCAAGGCCCGGGCCAAGGAAAAGTCCAAAGAAGAGTGGGCCGACGGTCAGGGCCTGGCCCTTGAGAAGCGCCGGGCTGTGGGGTCTTGCCCGCTGGTCAAGATCCTCTACGACGCGGCGCGCTTCCACGAATTTGCCGAAAATAAACAGACCCTGGCCAATGTGTCCTGGACCGGCGAAATCAGCGGTGTTGCGGCCGATTGCGCCTATAAGGACGAGGACCCGATCACGGTCGAAATGCAGGTCGGCTTTGCCCTGGGCAAAGGCCCTCGCGCAGAGGGTGAAAACAAGACCTATCGCTGGTGGGTGGCGGTGACCGACAAGGATCGCTCGGTTCTGGCCAAGGAATACTATGATCTGCCGGTTCGATTTGCGCCGGGTTCGGATCGTATGATAACCACCCAAACCCTCAAGGGCATCACCATTCCGCGGGCCGCGGCCACGGTGTCCGGAGAAAATTTTGAAATCCTCGTCGGGTTTGACGTGACCCCGGCCATGGTTGAGTTCAACCGGGACGGCAAGCGCTATCCGATCAATGCGGTGGCCAAACCGGCACAATGATGCGTGATCTTAAGACGGAACTGAGCGAGGCCGCTTCGGCGGCCTTTGTTGCTGAAGGACTCTCAGCGGACTATGGCCGGGTGACGGCGGCGGACCGCCCGGATCTGGCGGATTTCCAGTGTAACGGCGCGCTGGCGGCGGCCAAGGCGGCCAAGGCCAATCCCCGTGAACTCGCAGGCCGGATCCATGCGCGTTTGGCGGATCATCCGGCCTTGTCGGGACTTGAAATCGCGGGGCCGGGGTTCCTCAATTTCCGTCTGACCGATGCGGCGCTCGCGGCACGGGCTGGGGCGGTGGCGGCTGATGCTCGTCTGGGGGCTGCGCGTGTGGCCCGAGAGCGCAAGGTCATCATCGATTTCGGCGGGCCGAACGTGGCCAAGCCGATGCACGTCGGCCATTTGCGCAGCTCGATCATCGGCGAAAGCCTGAAGCGGATCTTCCGTTTTCGGGGCGACCAGGTCTGGGGTGACGCGCATTTTGGCGACTGGGGCTTCCAGATGGGGCTGCTGATCGTGGCCGTGGGCGATGAACAGCCGGGCCTGAGCTTCCATGATCCGGACCATGCCGGTCCCTGGCCTGAACAGAGCCCGGTGACGCTGGCGGACCTTGAGCGTCTTTATCCCATGGCGGCGGCCATGGCCAAGGAAGACCCCGAATATCGCGACCGCGCTCGCAAGGCGACGGCAGAGCTTCAGGCCGGGCGGCCGGGCTACCGGGCGCTGTGGCAGCATTTTGCCCGCGTCAGCCGCGTGGCGCTAGAGCGCGATTTCGGCGCTCTGGGCGTGACCTTTGACTTGTGGAACGGCGAAAGCGATGCCGATCCTCTGATCCCGGCTATGGTCGCCGATCTTGAGGCGCGCGGGCTCGTCGTGCCCGATCAGGGGGCCAAGGTGATCCATGTGGCGCGCGAGGATGACAAGCGCACCTTGCCGCCGCTGCTGGTGATCTCGTCCGAAGGCTCGGCCATGTATGGCACGACCGATCTGGCCACGATCCTGCAACGCCGTCAGGATCAGGACTTTGATCTGACCCTCTATTGCGTGGATCAGCGTCAGGGCGACCACTTCGAACAGGTCTTCCGGGCCGCGGTGCTGGCGGGCTATGCCACGCCGGACCAGCTCGAACATGCCTACAACGGCACCATGAACGGGTCCGACGGCAAGCCGTTCAAGACCCGCGCGGGTGGGGTGCTCAAGCTCGACGACCTGATCACCATGGCCCGCGACAAGGCCCGCGAGCGCCTCAAGGAAGCGGGTCTCGGCGAAGATCTCAGCCCTGAGGCCTTTGAGGACACGGCCCACAAGGTCGCCGTGGCGGCTCTGAAGTTTGCCGATCTGTCGAACTTCCGGGGCACGTCCTATGTGTTCGATCTGGACCGCTTTACCAGCTTTGAAGGCAAGACCGGCCCGTATCTGCTCTATCAGGCCGTGCGGATCAAATCCTTGCTGCGCAAGGCAGAAGCCCAGGGCGAGGCCGAATGCGCACCGGAAGCGATCACCGTGTCGGAACCGGCGGAACGCGATCTGGTGCTGACGCTCGACGCCTTTGATACGGCCCTCAGCGAGGCCTATGACAAGCGCGCGCCCAACCTTTTGGCCGAGCATGCCTACCGGCTGGCCCAGAGTTTCTCGAAATTCTATGCCGCCTGTCCGGTGCTGGGGGCCGACACGTCACAGCAGAAATCGGCCCGTCTCGCCTTATCCCGCACGGCTTTGCGCCAGCTTGAGTTGGCGCTCGATTTGCTCGGTATCGCAACACCTGAGCGAATGTAGCCTTTTGGCAACGGACAGACGGTTCAAACCCTTGCTATAGGTGAGGAATTATTAACCGTGACGCGTGCCATGGCCGACAAAAAGGGACCTCAATCGGACCTGCCTGTTGTGAAACGGGGATCGGGGTTCCGTCTTCCGCTGTTCCGCAAGCGGGCTGCGGTCTATGTCGACGGTTTTAATCTCTATCATGCCCTGGCGCATCTGGACCGGCCGCACCTCAAATGGCTGGATCTTATGAGCCTGGCCAAGGCCCTTGTCCCAAAGGACGAAGTGGTCAAGCGGGTGGTGTGGTGTACCGCGTTTCGGCCGATCTCGCGGGCCAAGCTGAAAAACCACAAGGCCTATTACGACGCTCTGCGGGCCAGGGGGGTGATCTGCCGACTCGGTCACTTTGTGACGGCCCAGGACGGCTGCAATGCCTGTGGCCATAGCTGGGTGATGTCGATGGAAAAGCAGGGGGATGTGAACTTCGCCCTGTCGGTGGCCGCCGATGCCGAGGATGACCTGTTCGACGTCTGTTATCTGATCACGGCGGATGGCGATCACGCCGCCACGGCCCGCTATCTGAAGCAGCGCTTCCCCAAGAAAAAGGTGGTCTGTGTGGCCCCGCCGGGGCGCTATCCGAACCGCTTTATCCTCGAATGGTCGGATGCCAAGGCCTATATCGACCAGCCGATGCTGGAAAACAGCCTGTTACCTGCTAGCCTGCACAAGCGCGGGATCCGCGTCGAACGGCCCTTGACCTACCTGCCGCCGGTCGTGAATGTGCAAAAAGGCCACCTGAAGCTGGTGGTTAACAACGGCTGAGCCGACCCGGACGGGTCCGCTGCAAACCGCCTCAAAGTCTTCGAGAGTGCCTATGGATGAACGTACCCGCCTGACCAGCGCCACCCTGGGTCGCCCTAAGTCTCGTCGGTCTGTCAATCCGGTGGTCGAGCGCGGTTCAACCGTGCTGATGGAACGGGCAGACCGCCTCTATGCCCCGGATGCCGGGGTGACTTATGGCACCGAAGGCCTGTCGACTCAGCAGGCACTGCGGGCGGCGATCGCCGATCTTGAACACGCCCATACGAGCTTTCTGGTCCCATCTGGGCTGGCCGGGATCACCGTGGCTTTGGGGGCTGTGCTCAAGGCCGGGGATGAAGTGCTGGTCACGGATGCGATCTATAATCCCACCCGCCGGTTTCTCGCCCGCCAGATGGCGCGCTTTGGCGTGAGCGCCCGCTATTTCCGCCCGGATGCCTCGGTTGATGAAATCATGGCCATGGCCTCTGACAGGACCCGCCTGATCGTGCTGGAAACCCCGGGCTCCCTGACCTTTGAGATGCTGGACATTCCGGCAATTGCCGCGGCGGCCAAGGCGCGTGGGATCCTGACCTTTATCGACAGCACTTGGGCGGCGGGCGTTTTGTTCAAGCCGCTGGACCATGGCGTGGATATCTCCATGCAGGCCCTGACCAAATATGTTTCGGGCCATTCGGATGTGCTGATGGGGTCGATCTCGGTCAAGGAACCGGCGCTGGCGCGGACGATTGCCGATGCCATTCAGGACTGGGGCTGGTGTACCTCGGCGGACGAAGCCTGGCTGGCCCTGCGCGGTTTGCGGTCCATGCATGTGCGGCTAGAGCGGAGCGGGGCCTCGGGCCTCAAGGTCGCCAACTGGCTGGCGACCCGCGATGAGGTGGCCGAAGTGATTCACCCGGCCCGCTTTGACCACCCGCAACACGACATCTATCAGCGCGATTTCACAGGCTGCGCCGGTCTGTTCACCATCGTCATGCAAGGCGGGGACGGGGCCGCCTGTGAAGCCATGCTCGATGCGCTGCGCCTGTTCGGGATCGGCTATTCCTGGGGCGGCTATGAGAGCTTGGCCATCTGGGAAGGTCCCCAGCGTGATGGTCGCCAGTTCCGCACCGATTATGCCGGACCCTTGGTCCGTCTCTATGTCGGCCTTGAAAACCCGGATGATCTGATCTTCGATCTGACGGCGGGGCTTGAGGCATTTGTGAAGGTGCGCGACCGGGTCTCGGCGGACGTCTGAGAAACGCGGTTAACGGACCATCCTTGCGTCGGGCAACCCTTGACTCTGTGCGGGCATTGGCTCAGGTTCCCCCGGACTCTTGCGGGAGAGATCGGGGTCCGTCCCCGACGCCGAAGGCGCAACCGCCCCGGAAACGCTCAGGCCCAAAGGACCGCAGAGTTTTAGGACGCTGGAAAGCAGGTCTGTTGCTGCCCAAACGGGCGCAGGAGCCTCGCCGACGGAGCAAGGGGCATGGCGCGGGCTTCACCGGGCTGTGACCTGAAATCTCTCAGGCTTTAGGGACAGCGGGGGTGTGTGTCTGTACAAGGGACACATGCGATTCAACCCCGGATGAGGCTCCCATGTCCGACACCCCGATGAAGCAGACCCCCCTCTATTCCGTTCACGTGGCCCTTGGGGCCCGCATGGTGCCGTTTGCCGGTTACGCCATGCCCGTCCAGTATGAAGGCGTGCTGGCCGAGCACCGCTGGACCCGGGAGAGCGCCGGTCTGTTTGACGTCTCGCACATGGGCCAGGCCCGCCTGCGCGGCGCTCACCCCTATAAGAGCTTCGAAGCCTTGACCCCGTCAGATGTGTCGGGACTCAAGGTTGGCCGTCAGCGGTATTCGCTGTTGTTGGCGCCCGATGGGGGCATCCTTGACGATCTGATGATGTCGCGTCCGGATGATGACGGCCTGTTCCTGGTGGTCAATGCCGGATGCAAGGACGCTGACTTTGCCCTGATCCGCGCAGAGTTGGGTCATGAGACCGAGCTTGAGGTGCTGGAAAATCGCGCCTTGCTGGCCCTGCAGGGGCCCAAGGCCGCTGAAGTGCTTGAAGCCTTTGCCCCAAGTGTGTCTGAGATGGCCTTTATGGATTGCGGCCACTTTGAAATTCTCGGCAGCGACTGCATCGTCTCGCGCTCGGGCTATACCGGCGAAGATGGCTATGAAATTTCCGTGCCGAATGCGGATGCTGAGCGCGTCTGGGATACGCTGCTGACCGATCCGCGCGTCAAGGCCATTGGCCTTGGGGCCCGCGATTCGCTGCGTCTGGAGGCGGGTCTGCCGCTCTATGGCCACGATGTCGATCCGACCATCAGCCTGGCTGAGGCCAACCTCGGCTTTGCCCTGTCCAAGCGCCGCCGTGAGGATGGCGATTTCCGTGGTGCCGCCCGTGTGGCCGCTGAGATGGACGGTCAGGCCCGCCGCATCCGAGTCGGGATCCGCGCGCATGAGGGCGCACCTGCGCGTGAAGGGGCCGAGATCGCCGATGCCAACGGCACGGTGATTGGGGTCGTCACGTCGGGTGGTCCGGCGCCGTCGCTCGGATACAACATCGCCATGGGCTATGTGCCGCTCAGCCACGCGGCGGTGGGCACCCCGCTGAAGCTGGTTGTGCGCGGCAAGGCCAATGCGGCCGAAGTCGTGGCCATGCCGTTCCATCCCGCCCGGTACTATCGCAAGCCCAAGGCCTGAGCCGGACAACCGATCCCCTCGGGCCTTTTGGCGCGTTTCCTTTTCCAAATCCCCCTCTCTATGAAGGTTCCCCCCATGCAGTTCACCAAAGATCACGAATGGATTGTCGTTGATGGCGACGTGGCCACCATCGGCATCACCAAATATGCCGCCGAAGCCCTCGGCGATGTGGTGTTCGTCGAAGTGCCGGACGCAGGTAAGTCTGTGGCCAAGGGCGACAGCTTTGCCGTCGTCGAAAGCGTCAAGGCGGCGTCGGACGTCTATGCCCCGGTCTCGGGCGAGGTGATCGAGGGCAATGGCGCTCTGGCCGGTTCGCCGGAAACCGTCAGCAACGATCCTGAGGGCGCAGGCTGGTTCGCCAAGATCAAGGTGGCCGACACGGCTCAGCTCAGCGAGCTGATGGACCGCGCCGCCTATGACGCCTTCCTCGCCACG
>JBKBWB010000077.1:0-7945 GCA_046289215.1 Asticcacaulis sp.
CTCTTGTGCTCTGCTGAGCCGGTTTGCCATGCTTTGGCGAGCCTTGCCTGTAGGCCTAACCGAGTGAGCAACGATGTTTTTGACGCCTGAACCAGCCCGCCGGGGTCTTTACCCTGAAATTGCCCCCTATGCCTATGGCTGGATGTCCACGGCGAGCCATCACGAGATCTATTATGAGGAGTCGGGCAATCCCAACGGCAAGCCGGTGCTGGTCCTGCACGGCGGCCCGGGCGGGGGGACCAATCCGGGTATGCGCCAGTATTTTGATCCGACGCGCTGGCGGATCATCATGTTGGACCAGCGTGGGTGCGGCCAATCGCGGCCTCATGCGTCGCTGGAGCACAACACGACCTGGGATCTGATAGCCGACATCGAGCGCTTGCGGGTCCAGTGCGGGGTCGAGCGCTGGAGCGTGTTTGGGGGATCGTGGGGGTCGACCCTGTCGCTGGCCTATGCCTTGACCCATCCGGAACGCGTGGAGAGCCTGGTGCTTCGCGGTATCTTCCTGCTGACCCGCAAGGAACTGCACTGGTTCTATCAGGATGGGGCCTCGATGCTGTTCCCAGATGCCTGGGAGCGCTTCCTGGCGCCGATCCCCGAGGCCGAGCGCGGCGACCTGCTGGGGGCCTATGCCCGGCGTCTGCTTGGAGAGGACAAACAGGCCCAGATCGAGGCGGCGATTGCCTGGAGCGGCTGGGAGGGCGATACGGTGTCGATCCAGGGCCCCAAGGCACGACAGGACAAGTTTACCGATCCGGAGTTCGCCCTTGCCTTTGCCCGGATCGAGAACTGGTATTTCACGAACGGTGGCTTCTTTGCCGAGGATGGCTGGATCCTGAATAACATCGGAAAAATCCGCCATATCCCGGCCTGGATCATCCAGGGCCGCTATGACGTGGTCACACCGATGACCAGCGCCTGGGCCTTGCACAAGGCCTGGCCGGAAGCCCAGTTCAATGTCGTGCCTGATGCCGGCCATGCGTCGAGCGAACCGGGCATCATCGATGGGCTGGTACGGGCGACGGACGCAGCCCTGAACATCGGCTAAACCAGCAGCGCGAGAGCGTGCGGCCGGTTACCAGAGCTGGCCGCGACCGCTGGGCAATTCGTCATAGCGGTGGACCCGGACCCCCATGATCAGGCCAAAACCGATCATCACCGTCAGCATCACGGTGCCGCCGTTCGACAGCAAGGGCATGGGGACCCCCACCACCGGGGCCATGCCCATCACCATCGCCCCATTGATCAACACATAAAGGGCAAAGGTCGAGGTCGCGCCGACGACCGCCAGACGGCCAAAATGGCTGTGGGACAAGGTGCCGATCCGCAGGGCCATGGCAATGATCAGGGCATAAAGACACAGGATCGCAAATGAGCCGACAAAGCCCAGCTCTTCGGCGACCGCAGCCATGATAAAGTCGGTGTGCTTTTCCGGCAGGAACTGGAGCTGGCTTTGAGAGCCAAGGCCAAGCCCCTTGCCCAGCAAGCCACCGGAACCCATGGCGATCTTGGACTGAAGGATCTGGTAGCCGTCACCGCTGACGTCCTGTTCGGGGTTCAGGAAGGTCATCACCCGCTTGCGCTGATAGTCATGCAGAACAAACTGGACCATCACCGGGATCAAGGCCAGGACGCCCACGACCGTGGGGACAATCACTTTCCAGCTCAGACCGGCCACGAACACAATCGCCAGACCGCTCATGAGGATCAGCAGCGAGGTGCCCAGATCGGGCTGGTGCGCCACAAGAGCAACGGGCAAGGCAATCATCATCATCGGGACCAACAGCTGAACCGAGAAATGAGCCGCCCGCTTATCGGCCCCATGGTACCAACGCGCCAAGGCCATCACGATGCCGATCTTCATGATCTCCGAAGGCTGGAAGCTGATGAAGCCGAGATCCAGCCAGCGCTGGGCCCCCAGCCTCACATCCCCGAACAGTTCCACGAGCACAAGCAGGAACAGGCCCAAGGCATAGACCGGATAGGACAAGGCGAACCAGACCCGCAGGTCCACCAGGGCCAGACCAATCATTATGATAAAGAAAAATCCGTATCGAAACAGGTGATTATAAGCCCATGGCGACCAGGACATTCCGGCGACGGAATAGAGCATCAGGGCCCCGATCATCGCAATCAGGGTAATCAGAAGCGCAAAGCCCCAGTCGATCTGCTTAACCTTGGTTTGCCAGCGATCGCGTTCTCCGGGCCGGCTGATGGCGCTGGATGTCATGGTCTGGGTCCTGAGTTTCCGGGAGCGACTGCCGCCGGTGTCGGCTGGGCGGCTGGGGTCGGCTGAGCGGCTGGGGCCGCCGACGGCACAACGCCCGGCTCGTCAAAATAGCTGTCGGGCTCATCCTCAAACACGGGGGCTTCGGGCTCGACCACTTCTGAGAGCGGACGCTCGATCCGCGCGCGCATGCTGGGATCCTTGAGCAGGACCACCTTCATCACCTCGCGGGCCATGGGCGCCGCGATCTTTGATCCGGATCCACCGTGCTGCACGATGACAGAGATCGAATAGCGGGGGGCATCATGGGGCGCAAAAGCCACATAGAGCGCGTGGTCCCGCAGACGCCATTGCAGACTGTCGTTTGAACGAACCCCCCGTAGTCGCTCTGCCCGCGAGATGTTCCGCACCTGAGCGGTCCCGGTCTTACCCGCCATCTTCAAATCCCCGAGTCCAAGCTGGCTGGTGCGATAGGCTGTCCCGCGGGTGTCATTGGCCACCGCCGCCATACCGGCGCGCACCCGGTCCAGATGCTCTTGGGGAAATGGTAAGTCTTTCAGATCCGTCTCATAGGCATGCTTATCGTGTCCAATGGCCTTGATCAGGCGCGGGACTACAGCCTTGCGTCCATTGGCGAGCCGCGCCGTCATGATCGCCAATTGAAGGGCATTGGCTGTCAGAAAGCCCTGACCGATGGAATAGTTAAGCGTATCGCCGCCCTGCCAGCGCTTGTCATTCTTGATCTTTTCACGTTTCCAGGCCGGGGTCGGCACGGTGCCGCTGCGTTGTCCGCCTATGCCGATCTTGTAGTCCTGACCAAATCCGAGGGCCAGGGCAGCTTCGGCAATCCGATCCGGACCACAGCGTTGGCTCATGTGGTAGAAATAGACGTCACAGGAATTCTTGATGGCATCGTGCAGGTTTTGGCTGCCATGGCCGCCCCGCTTCCAGCAGGCAAAATTGCGATTGCCATAGCGATAGCTACCTGTGCAGACAACCCGCTCTTCAGGATCCACGCCCGCCGCCAAAATCGCCAGAGCCGTCGTCATTTTGAACGTGGAGCCCGGCGGATAGAGCGACGAAATCGTCTTGTCGAGCAGCGGGTTGCGCTCATAGTCCGACAACAGACGGTAGGTTTTGGAAGCAATACCCGGGACGAACAGATTGGCATCGAACGATGGCCCTGAGGCCATGCAAAGGACATCCCCGGTCTGGACATCCATGACCACGATCCCGCACGCCTCCTGGCCCATGACTTCGAGCGCCCGCTTCTGGACATCCGCATCGAGGGTCAGTGTGATATCCTTGCCGGGAACGGGCGGGCGACTGCCCTCGGGGTCTTCAGCCACGACGCGGCCCCGAGCATCGACCTCGACCTTTTGGGCGCCTGGAACGCCACGCAGTTCCAGATCCAGCGCCTTTTCCACGCCGAGCTTGCCAATCCGGAAGCCCGGATGCATCAGGATCGGATCCGGCTTGCCGTTTTTCTTCTCAACAGCTTCCAGATCCTTTTCCGAGACCTTGGCCACATATCCGATGACATGGGCAAAGGCCCCACCATCGGGATAGACCCGTACCTCGTTCATGTCCGCGACCAGTCCGGGAATATCTGCGGCATAAAGATTGACGCGCGAAAACTCTTCCCAGGTCAGGTCTGTAGCAACAGCCACCGGGACAAAGCTGGGGCTCTGATTGATTTCGCGGATCAGTTGGCGGCGACGCTTCTGGGTCTGTGGCAGCAAGCGTGAGACCATGTCGAGGGTCTCGTCCACATCCTTGGTTTCATTGCGCAGAACCAGCACGCGGAAGCTAGGGCGGTTTCCAGCGATAACGGTCCCATTGCGATCGAGAATTCGCCCCCGGGGCGGCGGAAGCAAACGGAAATTGAACTGGTTTGCCGCCGAGAGTTGCTTATATCGTCCGGCATCGACGATCTGTAGCTGGACCAAGCGCCCTGTCAGGACTGTCAGTCCGAGGGCCGTAATCCCGCCCAACATAAAGGTGCGCCGGTGATACGTGCCCTGGCGTTCATTGACGTCTTCGAAAAAAATGGCCGGTTCGCTCATCGGAAGCGCACATCCACATCATCAAAGCGGTCAAGCATTGCTCTAACCAGCGGCCAGAGGATCAGAGTCGCCAGAATTTGCTCGAAAACCCCGAACAGTCGCGGCACCATGCCGGTATCTAGCGTGACAAAAAGGGTATTCAGGATGAACACACTCAGGATCGCACCGAGGTAGTAGGTAAAGATGATGTGGTTTTCCTGACCACTGATCAACATGCGGGACAAGAGCACAGCCCCGTAAGTCCCCATGAGGCTGAGCGTCCACAGACCCATGATCCCACCCCAGAGAATATCACAAAACAAGCCCAATCCCAGCAGGGTCAGGGGCGCGAGGGTTGAAGGCCTGATCAGCGGCCAGGTAAAGGCCAGCACCATCGGAAATACAGGCTCAGGCAACACCCAGCTGCCAAAATGGACCGGCGTAGAGAATACCACAAGCATGACCACACAAGTGATCGCTGGCAGAAAGATCCAGTCCCAGGGCCCAATGAGCCTCACAGCCATTCCGCGTTTCACATTATTGCTCCACGACCGGAGACGGAGCACCAGAATCAGCGGGAGGGGGCGTCACGGACTGTACCGGCCTTGCCGACGGAACCGGGGGTGTCCGTGCGCCTTGTTCGCGCCCAGGGCGCGCGGCCGTGTACGCGTTCGCGGATGCAGCAGGCGCCGTGGACAGCGTCACGCTTTGTGGCTGCGATTCCGGTACAATAGGCAGGATATCACTCAGTGGCGGCGAGGTCAGGGCCTGCGGATTTGACAACTGAGAGAAGTCCTTGAATTTCAACACCCGTACCAGATCGACCGGAGAGCGGTCAGAATAGAGCTTCACCCGATACACCCCGTCCAGCCCCTGAGCCACCACGCCAACTGGCAGGCCGCGCGGGAACATCCCGCCATCCCCGGAGGTGAGGATCTGATCACCCTTGCGGACGGCATTCTGACCACGGGTAAATTCAAGACGCGGGTGCTTACCGCCGTCACCGACCAAAATCGCCCGGCTGTCGGTACGATTGACCAGCACCGGCACGCGGCTGGCCACATCGGTCAGCATGACCACGCGGCTAACCGAGCCAGATGTTCCGGCGACGCGTCCAACCAAGCCATGTTCAGTTATGACGGGGTTGCCAAAGCTGACGCCCTGCTTTTCACCGGCATCGATCAAGCGATTATTGGCAAAGGGTCCGCGCGACACAGAGACGGACCGCGCGGTCACCATGTCGACCGGCGGTTCAGTGCGCAACTTCAGCAGTTTTTCATACCGCGCATTGATATCCTTCATCTGGATATAAAGATCGCGGTATTGCGACAGTTCCTCAACCCGCTTGCGCAGGCGACGGTTTTCCGAAACGGCAAAGAAGTAGTCGTCGAGCCAGTTTGCCCCCTGCCCGGCCCAGCGGACCGGTTGGGCAATGGTGCCGCTCGCTGGGGCCACCCCGGCATCAAACGCGGCCCTCGCACCATAGCTGTTAACTGTCAGGTTTTCCCGACGATCCCCCAGCATCAGCAAGACCGACAGGATCAGGCCGACAACCACAACAGCACCCGCTGTCCAGGTCATTGGCACTGTCAGCTTTTCGAACTTCTTGTCCGTGTAAGACACGACCGTTTACCCTCTGTTGCCTGCATGCCGCCCAACTCCGGCCGCACATAAGGCGTTTGCCCCCCGGGGCTTCGGATACAGCCTATACTCTGAGGTCAGGGTCTCAGGGAAGGGTCGATTCCAGAACACCCTTCATCCAGCGCGGATGCTCCAAGACACGACCACAACCGATGGCCACGCACGACAACGGATCCTCGGCGACGCTGACCGGCAGGCCCGTCTGATCGCGGATTTCAACATCCAGGCCGCGCAGCAAAGCCCCGCCGCCCGTCAGCATGATGCCCTTGTCGGCAATATCGGCCGCCAACTCCGGCGGTGTAGCTTCGAGGGCGACCTTGACCGCCTCGATGATCTGGGAGACCGGCTCGGCCAAGGCTTCGGCCGCCTGGCGCTCGCTGATCCGGACTTCGCGCGGCACACCCTGCATCAGATCGCGGCCCTTGACCTCGATCGACAGGCCTTCGCCATCGTGCGGCACGCGGGCCGTCCCGATGTCCTTCTTGATGCGTTCGGCGGTGGTTTCGCCGATCAAGAGGTTATGGTTGCGGCGCATGAAGCTGATGATTGCTTCATCCATCTTGTCACCGCCGACGCGCACCGAGCGTGAATAGACGATGCCGGACAGAGACAGAACCGCCACCTCGGTGGTACCGCCCCCAATATCGACCACCATAGAGCCGGTCGGCTCGTGGATCGGCAGACCGGCGCCGATGGCAGCGGCCATGGGCTCGTCGATCAGGCCGACCCGGCGCGCCGAGGCGTTCAGGCACGAGTCATTGATGGCGCGGCGTTCCACGGCGGTGGCACCGGACGGCACGCACACGATCACCTTGGGGTTCACGAAGCCCTTACGGTTATGAACCTTGCGGATGAAATACTTGATCATTTCCTCGGCGACTTCGAAGTCGGCGATCACGCCGTCGCGCATCGGACGGATGGCTTCCATATGGCCCGGTGTGCGGCCTAGCATCTGCTTGGCTTCTATGCCCACGGCGTGCACAACCTTGCGGCCGCCCACATTGCGCAGGGCAACCACAGACGGCTCGTTCAGCACGATGCCACGCCCCTTCATGTAGATCAGGGTGTTCGCCGTGCCGAGGTCGATGGCGATATCGTTCGAGATCATGCCGAACAGAGGCTGGAACATGGGCGGGAATAACCAATCGTGAAGCGGACCGAAGAGATTCCTTCGGTGTCAGAGGGGACCCCCTCATAACACGAAACCAGAGTTTCAGATGCACCGTCGGAATAAAGCCCATTGCCCGCATCTGAGGCGGATTTCAAGTCATTAGATGGTTACAAAGGTGCCATCACGTCCGGGGGCTGGGTATTTTTCAGAGATCGCCGTTTTGTTTCGCGTGCTGCGCGATCTTGCGCGATCCGCTTCGCCTCGCAGGGCCTGACCTATTCCGTAGGGTCAGCCTGACGGGCCTCGGCCCGACGGGTCAGATAGTGACGCGCCGCCAGCATCAGCCCGAGCCAGGCTAAGCCAAAGGCCGCCATCATCAAGGCGCCTTTCCAGCCCCCCTCGCCCGACATCAGGGCCGTAAAGGAACTGCCGAACAGGGCGACCAGCGCCGTTTTGGGCAGAACCCCGAGGGCACATCCGCCCAGGAAGCGCCAGAACGGCGCGCCCGAGGCCCCAAACGCCATATTGACGACAATAAATGGCGCGGAAGGCACATTGCGGATGATGAAGGAGCCCATGAAGGCATTGCTGCCGATAAAGCGGGTCAGGCGGTTCAGGGTTTCCGACCCGAGACGCGCCAGCATATTTGCCCCGGCCAACCGCCCAACATAGAAGGTCACCGCCGCCGAGATAATGGTGGCCAACCAGCTGTAGGCAAAGCCCTGCCAGTGACCAAAGGCGACCACACAGGCCGCAATCAGCACAAATTGGGGCGCGCCGATGAAGGCGGCCAAGACAAAGACGAAGATAACGATAAACACAGCCCAGGGGCTGCCTCGGAAATGCATCAGCCACAGCTCGACTTCGTGGCTTAGCTCAACGCCCACATCCGTCTTGCCAATCAGGAAGACAAGCATCACC
>JBKBWB010000078.1:0-7863 GCA_046289215.1 Asticcacaulis sp.
CTGCTGCCGCGTTGGCGTGGAGCGGCGCCATGCCAGCGCGCCTTGCTGGCCGCGTGTGCCGATTTCCACCGTGGTCGCCGTCTGGGCCTGAAGGTTCCTGATGATTTGTCGCTTATCAGCTTTGATAACAGCCCGGTGGTCAGTTTCATTCAACCGCAATTGACCGCGATTGACCAACCCATTGCCGCAACCTTTTCCCGGGCCGTCGAGCTTTTGATCCAGCGGGATGATCTTGCGGATATCCCTCAGCCCGTCGTTGTGGACAGCACCCTGATCGTAAGGGCCAGCACCGCTCCCCTTGCCCAAAACCAAGAGGGCCCACCCTCTGTGGCGCGTCTTGGCTGAGGCTCAGCCCGCCCTGCGGCAGTCTAGCCGCTTCTTGATCCTCTATAGCTTGGCGGCTGCGGGGGGGGCCGTCGCCTATGTGCCGTTTCTGACGCTACTGTTGCCCTTGCAAGCGACGACACTTGCCGGGACTGAGGCCCTCAATCTGGTCTCGTACACGGCTTTCTTTGGGGCGGTGGCAGCGAGCCTGGCCAATATCCTGTTCGGCTGGCTCAGCGACCGGACGCGCAACCGGGTTCGATGGATCTGGGCGGGGCTTATACTTTCGAGTCTCTTGCTGCTGCTTATGCCGCTCGCTCAAGACAGTGTGCCCCTGATCAGCCTGATTGTCGCCTGGCAGGTGGCGCTGAACATGATGCTGGCCCCCCTCAGTGCGTGGGCGGGCGATCATGTTCCCGATGCACAAAAAGGGCTGTTGGGCGGACTGCTCGCCTTTACCCCGGCTGTTGGCGCGCTATCGGGGGCCGTGATTACCCTAGTGGGGGGCCCCCTTGCCGACATGCGCCATGGGATGGTGGCTGGACTTGTTGTCCTGATGGTGGCTCCGGCCCTCCTGTTTGGCCAGCCCCGCTTCATGCCAAACCTGCTTGCGCCGGACCGGACCCCGGTGCAACGAAACCTGTGGGGCTTTCTCCGATCCGGAGTGTCGCGGATGTGGCTGGCGCGGCTGTGCGTACAGGTCGCCGAAGCCTCGCTGTTTGCTTTTCTACTGTTGTGGTTTCAGAGCCTGAAACCCGATATCCGAGAACAGGACGTGGCCAGCCTGTTCTCCCTGACCTTGTTGGTTGCGGTGGGCTTTACGCTCTGGATTGGGCGCTGGTCTGATCGTGCGGGACAACCGATCCTGCCGCTTACAGTGTGTGCGGCTATCTCCGGGGTAGGGTTGGTCCTTATGGCTGTCTCCAGCACGCTTGCAGGCGCCATAACGGGCTATGTGGTATTTGGGCTATCCGGGAGCATGTTCCTAGCCCTGCACAACAGCCAAACCCTGCGCGTTCTGCCCCGGCCGCAAAACCGTGGACGGGATCTGGGTCTTTTTAATCTGACAAACACTGTTCCGTCGCTGCTGATGCCATGGATGGCCCTGAGCCTAGCTACAACTCAGGGGTTTAGCGCCCTGTTCTGGCTGCTTTCCGGGCTGGCGATGGTGGCGTCTCTGCTGCTTTTGACCCTGCGACCGCATTCCTCCCAATAGCAAACGGGCCCCGCAAAGGGGCCCGTCCACTGAAGTCTAAGCTGAAAGCACCAATCAGCTGACAGCGGGTTTGCGCGCATAAAAGCCAAACAAGGCGATCACGGCATAGCAGGCGACCGGCAGCATCAGGGCCAGAGCCAGGTTGCCACCCGTGGCATCGGCCAGAACGCCCGTGAGCAACGGGATAATCGCCCCGCCAACAATGGCCACATTGATGATCCCGGACCCGTCTGCTGCCTTGGCCCCGAGCTTCTCACAAGCGAGCGAAAAGATGGTCGGGAACATGATGGCATTGGCCAGACCCACCGCCAGCAGGCAATAGCCCGAGACTTCGCCTGTGGTCAGGGTCGAGGCGACAATAAGAGAAATCGCGCCAATCCCGGCCAGGGCCAGCACAATGCCCGGGCTGATCAGGCGCAGGATCCACGAACCGACAAAGCGGCCGAACATGGCTCCCCCCCAATAGAGACCGATCAGCTTGCCAGCTTCTTGTTCCGGCAAGCCCATGACATGGGACTGCATCAGATAGTTGACAATCAGCGAGCCGATCGCGACTTCAGCCCCGACGTAAAGGAAAATGCTCAAGGCCCCGAAGCCAAAGCGCGGGCGTTTAAGCAGGCCGAGACCGGACATGAGGCTGCTCGATTCGTGCACCTCGCCCTTGAGCGCATTGCGGAACAACCAGACCACCCCGGCCACCACCGCCAGCGCCAAGGCCAGGCCGCTATAGCCCTGGACGATCGCCTTGGTTTCTTCTGTCCGATAGGCCGCCAGTTCCGCGCCCGTGAACTGCGAGGCATTCATCGAGGCGAGGCTGCCGAGAATCAGGATCGATCCAACGATTGGAAAGACCGTCGTCCCTAGCGAGTTAAAGGCCTGGGCAAAGGTCAGGCGGCTATGGGCTGTCTTTTGCGGTCCCAGCAAGGAAATCAGCGGATTGGCGACCACTTGGACCACCACAACGCCGCTGGCCAACACGAAGAGCGCCAGCAAGAAGACCCAGTAGGTTGCTGTTTGACTGGCCGGGATAAACAGCAGGCATCCGACCATCATGGTCAAAAGCCCCGCCACGGCCCCCCTCATATAACCAATTTTCTTCACCAACCGTGCGCCAGGAATCCCGATTAGCGCATAGGCAGCAAAGAAGCAGAACTGCACCAGCATTGCCTGAGTATAGTTCAAGGAGAACAGTTCTTTGAGCTTGGGGATGATCACATCATTGAGGCTGGTGATACCCCCAAAGATAAAAAACAGGCCCATGACAAACAACTGCAACTGAGGCGAGTTGATATGGGCGTCTTCTGACGTATTTGGCGCATCGGCAGCGGGTTGCGGGGCCATGGCGTTCCTCTGGTTTTGTTATGTTTGTTCGGGGGCTGTAACCGCCCCCTGCTGAATCGTATTTAGCTTAACGCACGGCGGGCGGACATAACAGCGTTCCCGCCTCCTGGGCGAGCCGAACCGTACGGATGGTCGCCGAAAAACCCTTGCGGGTTTCCAGCTTCAGGGGGACGACCCCCGTCTCCAGCTTGGTCCCTGCAGCCGTGAAGCAGCTTAGGGGGACACGCGTCTGCACAGCGGTTCCAGGCTTGTAGGTCCGGGTCAAGGGCACAAGATCCAGAGCCCCCGCCCCGAGCGAAAGCTTCAAGGGGCCTGTCGGCGCAGCATCAATCCGCCAGTCGATCAGGAGCGATCCGCTGGGATCAATCGCACTGGCTGGAGAAATGGCGGGACCGTGGATCGAGACGGCCCCATCCGCCAACCAGGTAAATTGACGGGCATCTTCCTGGGCTCCAAGGTCGATCGGGCGATTGGCCACAGCCCCATCCAGCCCCATGTGCCAGGGGGCCGGCACCTTGCCGCGCAAGATGTAGACTGCCGACTTCCCCGTCGCAGATACATCGACGCCCGGATCTGCGTTCACCGGCCCAACACGCGCAGGTTGGGCATAGGACAGGCCATAACCGGTGGCAAACAAGGGGTTTTTGACTGGCGATCGTGCATCCGCGGGCCAGGCAAAAGGCAGACGCCCGGTGAAATCGCGCACGGGCATGCCATCCTTGGCGGCAACGAGCACATCCGCCACACCTTGTCCCTGCGTGCCCGGAAGCCAGGCCGCGACGAAGGCATCGGCCTGATTAATCAGACCGCCTGTAAACATCGGACGCCCAGACAGGAACACCACCACGACCTTAACGCCTTGCCCTTTGAGCCGGGCAATCAGGGCCTCTTCCTCGGGCTTGACCGCATAGGCGAGATGCGGAACGTCCCCCTCGAACTCGGCATAGGGCGGCTCGCCAAGCACGACCACCGCCACATCGGGTTTCACAACGCTGGTGCCATCCGGCGCCACCACGGCCTGGCCGCCCGCAGCGGTCACAGCATTTTGGATCGCTTTGCCGAGAGTTTGTCCCTTGGGGAAGTCCGAGGCCTTGGTGTCCGTCCCCTGCCAGGTGATGGTCCAGCCCCCGGCCTGCATGGCCATATTATCGGCACCCGAGCCGGAAACGAGCACCCGAGCGCCCGGGCGGATCGGCAAGGCATTGTCGTTATTTTTCAGCAAAACCAGAGACTTGGCCGCCGCCTCCCGGGCCAGATCAAGGTGTGCATCGGCCCCGATTAGGGTTTCATCACCCCGGGCAATGCGAGCATCACCCATCAGACCAAGCTTATGCTTGACTCGAAGGATGCGGCGGACGGCATCATCCAGCCGAGCAGAGGAAATCTCACCGGCTTTCACCGATTTGAGCGTGTTCTCATACAGCAGCTTCCAGCTGTCCGGCGCCATGAACAGGTCAAGTCCGGCATTGATCGCCTGAGGGCAGTGTGTTGCGGCACACCCCGGGACCTGACCATGACCATTCCAATCCCCGACAATCAGGCCCTCAAACCCCATGCGTTCCTTGAGAACGCCGGTCAGCAGCCCACTATTGCCGTGATGCTTGACGCCGTTCCAGCTTGAGAAACTGGCCATGACCGTTAGGGCGCCCGCGTCAATCGCCGCCGGATAGCCCTGGGCGTGAGTGGCGATCAGCTCGGCTTCGCTGATGCGAGCATCGCCCTGGTCGCGTCCATCGAGCGTGCCCCCATCGGCAAGGAAGTGCTTAGCGGTTGCCGCAACCTTATTCGCTTGCAAGGGCTGACCCGGCTCAAGTGTCCCCTGAAGTCCCAGGGTCATGGCGCGAGCGTAGTCCGCGATCAGAGCCGGATCGGCGGCATAGCCTTCGTAGGTGCGTCCCCAGCGGTAATCCTGCGGCACAGCCAGTGTCGGCGCGAACGTCCATTCAATACCGCTAGCGGCGATTTCCTTGGCGGTCACATCCCCGATCCGGCGGATCAGATCGGGATCACGCGCCGCGCCCAATCCGATGTTATGCGGGAAGATCGTGGCACCGGGCAGGTTGGAGTGACCATGCACCGCATCGACCCCAAACAGGATCGGAACTCCTGCCCCGGACGCCACCGACGCGGCACGATATTCATCGACGAGCTGACGCCATTTGGCCCCACTGGCGCGCTCATCGCCATAGGGACCAGAGTTACCGCCCGCAAGGAGCGAGCCGATTGGATAGGTCGCAAGGTCTTCGGGCTTGATCGCGCTGATATCCGCCTGGATCAGCTGACCCACCTTCTGTTCCACAGTCATGCGCGCCATCAGCGCCGTAATGGCCGCCTCCGTCGACGCCGAGCTGATCGCGGTCGGGCTGGCCGAAGCCGGCCACAGGACCGGATTGGGGCGCGCCTCAGCGGGAACCGACTGCGACGGCATGACCTTTGGCGCATCCGACGGCTGGCTGAGCCCATAGCCAGAAAGCCCCAGCGACGGCAGTGACGAACAGCCCGCCAACATTAAGGCCAAGGCCGAAACAGTGGATCCCAGTCGCATGATTGCCTTACCCCATCGAATTGTGAACGTTCTCAAATACGATTGGTGACAGCACAGACACGCAAAATCAAGCCACAAGTGCGTTGGGGAAAACCATGAGCTCACTCTAAAATGGGACGAGCTATTCTCTACTGTATAAGAATAGCTCTAGGCGTTCGTAATCGCCCCATCCATCCGCCCTGAATCTCTAACAATTCATCGCAAAAACGCCGGAACACAGCCGGGCGATCCGCAATCTGAGAAACGGACATAGACCTCGTCGGGGCCAAAGGTGGATAGATCCAAACCTATCCGCTTTAACCGTGCAATCAACTCGGCATCACTCGGTTTCTTGTCGAGCCATGCCACAATCTCTGTCGCCTTATTGTCCGTGTGGGCATCCAACGCCTGCATAAAGGTGTCGGCGCTATACCCTTGGCCGCGATCGCGCTTTAGAGCCTGCAAGGCTTCAGCAAACGCCTTCGGATCCTTCTGCGATAACTCGCCATCCAGGATGAGCGCCGCGAGGGCACCGCCCCCGTACACCCGTTGCCAATTCACCTGTTTATTGGCCCCCGCTTCGGCCAGCCCCTTAACCGGCGAGGCCATCGACAACCGGTAACGGCGGATCAGATTGGCCACTCTTTGCTCAAGCATGCCGGGCTCAAGCTGACCGGCTCGGGACCGCAATTTGATGGTCAGATAATCTGTCCATCCCTCATTCACCCATTCGAGTTCCGGCACATTGCCCTTGGGACCTTTCCCAAGGTTATTCCAAATATGCATGAGCTCGTGCCCGAGTGTGTGTGACCAACTGAGCTGGTCGGCCTTGCTGAGGGGCACGGCAAGCCGCATGGCAAAGCTCTCTCGAAATGCGCCACCATCCGACATGGCATCGGTCATCAAGAAGACAGTGTAGGCGTCACCGGGGGCCCCACCCCAAAAGTCCGTATAGGTGGCCGGAAGGTCCGAAAGCAGGGTCTCCAGCGTCGGCAAGACCTCAGCCAGTCTTTGATCGTAAATCCAGGTCAGGGTAAGCCCACCGACCTGGCTTCGACGCGGCACAGCGCGACCGACCGCGAACATGTTTTGCCCGAGCGACCAGGCATCTCGGATCTGAAAGCCTCCCGCCTTGCCGGGCCAGGGAGCGGTCACAGTCCAGCCCTTTGGCAGATCAAACCGAACATCAACCGCACAACGGGGCAGGTCCCAGTCCTGAAGGAAAAACGCATGTCCGGCAAAGACATAGGTGTCATCAAAGACATCCGCGACCTCGTCCTTGCCCGGACCGCCCTTGCCCCAATCAGCGCCGGCATGATCCGCTCGCAAGGCGTAGCGAACATCGACAGCCCCGCTGCCACCGAACACCCATGCCCCTTCACCGGCGTAGCGGACAGACACTGGCGCCCCACCTTGGGCAAAGGCTTTCAGCTCAAAGACCGAGGCGGCCTGCCCCTCTGGTCGATCCGGAACCGGAAAATGAAACAGCTCCACTTTTTGGCTGGGCCTGGAAAAGCGGGCGCGGACCTCAAAGACGGCGTCGCCGCGATAGCGTACGTCATAGCGGGCCACCGGACCGTCACAGGACTCTGCGGGGCCGGCCAGGGCACGGTCGACCTGAACGGCCCAGAGTATACCAACCACCAAAAGAGCCACCGCACTTTTGAACTCAATTAACCGCCCGAGGGTCGGGAATAAATTTTGCCAAGTCTGATGGGGCATCGTCATTCTCCCTAGAAGGGCTTGTTAGATGGGTTCGGGCTCAATCCCTGAGGAACGGCAGGGCCAGCATATGCGTCGCCCGCACAAGGCGTCCGCTGGCCCGAACATTGGTGGTGACAGCGGCGGCGGCCCGTGGCATAGGAGGGCGCTCCCATTCACAGGCCCCCGTCATGATCCGCATCGAAAATATCAGCAAGTCAAACAGTCACCGCATTCTTTACATCGAGGCCTCCGCCGCACTCAATCGCGGCGAGAAGATTGGCCTTGTCGGCCCGAACGGCGCTGGCAAGACCACGCTGTTCCGGATGATCACCGGAGAGGAACAGCCCGATGAGGGACAGGTCGTCGCCGAAAAGGGCATGACGATCGGCTACTTCAATCAGGATGTCGGCGAAATGTCCGGCCGCTCAGCCGTGGCCGAAGTCATGGAAGGCGCCGGCCCGGTCAGCGAAGTGGCGGCCGAGCTCAGGCAACTGGAAGCCGCCATGTCCGATCCCGACCGGATGGACGAGATGGACGCCATCATCGAACGTTACGGCGAAGTGCAGGCGCGGTATGAGGAGCTGGACGGATATGCGCTCGAAGGCCGTGCCCGCGAGGTTCTGGACGGTCTGAGCTTCAGCCAGGAGATGATGGACGGCGATGTCGGCAAACTTTCCGGCGGCTGGAAAATGCGCGTGGCGCTCGCCCGCATTCTTCTGATGCGACCGGACGTGATGCTGCTCGACGAACCCTC
>JBKBWB010000079.1:0-7850 GCA_046289215.1 Asticcacaulis sp.
AGAGGTCAAGGCCACGACGCAACTGCCGCTTTAGGGGAAATGATGGGCGTTCTGAATGGGAGCAATCTTATCTTAAGGCCATAAATTTCTTTGGTCATTTTGCCGCTTGTAACCGTCGCTCCTGTGTCGCGCGGTCGCATGGCCTTGTGGGGCTGTGCGGGCTTCCCATGTCTGGGTTATCTGATGGACACAGAACAGGGAGCGCGCCATGGCCGTCAAATCCTATGCCGAGCGGATCAAGGAAATCGATGAATATGCCCTCAAGCTCAAGGGGCTGGTGCCCGAGGCTATGGGCGCGTTTGGCCAGCTCAGCCGCGCGGCTCAGGCCCCCGGCGTGCTGGAGCCGGTGACCAAGGAACTGATTGCCCTGGCCATTGGCGTGTCACAGCGCTGTGACGGCTGTATCGCCTATCACAGCCGCAATCTGGTGCGGTTGGGGGCGGAGCGTCAGGCCGTGGCCGAGATGCTGGCCGTGACCATCCAGATGGGCGGCGGGCCGACGGTCAACTATGCCGCCGATGCCTTGCGGGCCTTTGATGAGTTTGCCGCCGCCGCCGCCCCCAAGACGGCTTAGGGCTAGCCCATCACCAGCACCCACAGCCCGGTCAGGGCAAACAGGGCCGCCGCGCCGTAACGGATCCAACGCAAGGGCAGGCGGGTGGCGGCGGCCTCGCCAATCAGTACCGCCGGGGCATTGGCGATCATCATGCCCAGCGTGGTGCCGAGGGTGACCATCACCAGATCCTGATAGCGGGCGCCCAGGGCGGCGCTGGCGATCTGGGTCTTGTCGCCCATCTCGACAAAGAAGAAGGCGATCGTGGTGGCCAGCACAATGCCGCCAAAGCTGCGGGCCGGGCGGGTGCGGCCCTCTTCGGCCTCGTCAAAGCCATCGGGAATCAGCGCCCAGACGGCAAAGGCCAGAAACGCTGCGCCGAGGATCCAGCGCATCCACGGCCCGTCCAGCCATTGACCCGCCAGCGCCCCGAGGCCCACCGCCAAGGCGTGGTTGGCGAGGGTGGCCACCAAGATCCCCAGCAGAATCGGCAAGGGCTTTTTCCAGCGCGCCGCGAGGCACAGGGCCAGCAGCTGAGTCTTGTCGCCGATTTCCGCGACCGCCACGAGCGCGGTCGACAGCGACAGGGCATCCCATCCAGACATAGAGTGTATTGCAGCTTTCCGGGGCCGGGCATGAACACAACAGCACAGAGCCGCGATGGCCCCTTGCCGCCGCGTCCGTACCGTTGGTCTCGCCATTTCATCCTGCGCCGCGAGTCGAAACCCGAGTATGTCGACGGCAGGCCGCTGTGAAGATCAGCGCGGCTACTCCCCAAGGATGGCGCTCTTTAGCGGCCTCTTGAGGCTCTGGCAAGGGGGCAGGCTTACGCCAGAGTCGCGGGTTTGGATGACGCAAAAAATCCCCGATGACGGAGAATTGTCACAGCCTCGTCTTTCCCCATTTATTTTATTTAACGGGACCTTAACGCCCGTAAGGCGGCGCACGATTCGTTCACAGGTCTTTAACTAAAAACTTGGCCTGCGGTGCATAAGTCCCATTGACCCGAAAACCCGGCTGTGGCGCTATATGTCGCGCCGGTGGGGGTTAAGGCCACTAGATATAGTTGTCTTCGCCAGAGAGGGGCATATGCTCCGCTCCCGGAAAATTCAGGCTGTTCGTTCAGGATCGGGTAAGTGAAAATGGTAGGCAGTGAAGCGGCTAAGGTCTCGTCAGGCGTTGCCCGGAAAACCACGCGTCCGGTCGAGCGGCCAGATTTGCGTTTGGTGACCAAGATCGAGATCGACCGGGACCGGGATGCTCTGCTGACGGACTTTGGTAAGACCACCCTTCAGGACCGCTACCTGTTGCCCGGTGAGTCCTATCAGGACATGTTCGCCCGTGTGGCCACCGCCTATGCCGATGACGCGGACCATGCCCAGCGCATTTATGACTACATTTCGCGCCTGTGGTTCATGCCGGCGACGCCGGTGCTGTCAAACGGCGGGGCCGGTCGAGGCCTGCCGATTTCGTGCTTCCTCAATGCGGTGCCAGACAGCCTCGATGGCATCGTCGGCACCTGGAACGAGAACGTGGCCCTGGCCTCCAACGGCGGGGGTATCGGCACCTATTGGGGCCGGGTCCGCTCGATCGGGGAAAAGGTCAAGGGCGCGGGCCAGACCTCGGGCATCATTCCGTTTATTCGAGTGATGGACTCCCTGACCCTGGCGATTTCTCAAGGGTCGCTGCGCCGGGGATCGGCGGCGGTCTATCTCGACATATATCACCCGGAAATCGAAGAGTTCCTCGAAATCCGCAAGCCGTCGGGCGACTTTAATCGCAAGTCGCTGAACCTGCACCACGGGATCTCGATCACCGACGAGTTCATGGAAGCGGTGCGCGACGGGACCGACTTTGCCCTGCGCTCGCCCAAGAGCGGCGAGGAAGTGCGCCGGATTGACGCCCGCACCCTGTGGCAGAAGATCCTGGAAATCCGCCTTCAGACGGGCGAGCCCTATCTGATCTTTGCCGATACGGTGAACCGCGCCATGCCGGCCCACCAGCGCGAGCTGGGCATGAAGGTCACCCAATCGAACCTGTGCTCGGAAATCCTGCTGCACACCGGGCCGGACCATCTGGGTCGCGAGCGCACCGCCGTGTGCTGCCTGTCCTCGGTCAATGCCGAGACCTTCCTGGAGTGGCGCGACCATCCCCGCTTCATCGAGGACGTGCTGCGCTTCCTCGATAATGTGCTCGAAGACTTCATCCAGCGCGCCCCGAGCGCTATGGAAGCGGCGGTCTATTCCGCCCAGCGCGAGCGGTCGGTGGGCCTTGGCCTGATGGGCTTCCACAGCTTCTTGCAAGCCCAGGGCGTGGCGTTTGAGTCGGCCATGGCCAAGTCGTGGAACATGCGCCTGTTCAAGCATCTGCGCCGCGAGGCCGACAAGGCCAGCCGTCTTCTGGCCGAAGAGCGTGGAGCCTGTCCGGATGCCGCTGAGCGCGGGGTGATGGAGCGCTTCTCGCACAAGCTGGCGATTGCGCCGACCGCGTCGATCTCGATCATCTGCGGTGGGACTTCGGCCGGAATTGAGCCGATCCCGGCCAATATCTATACTCACAAGACCCTGTCGGGGTCGTTCGCGGTCAAGAACCCCTATCTGGAAAAGCTGTTGGATACCAAGGGGCTGAACACGCCGGAAACCTGGAACAGCATCCTTGAGCACGAAGGCTCGGTCATGCACCTTGAGGGACTGAGCGACGATGAAAAGGCGCTGTTCAAGACCGCCTTTGAGATCGACCAGCGCTGGGTGGTGGAATTGGCGGCCGACCGGACCCCGGAGATCTGTCAGTCCCAGTCGCTGAACCTGTTCCTGCCGGGCGATGCCGACAAGTGGGACCTGCACATGTTGCACTGGACGGCGTGGGAGCAGGGGGTCAAGAGCCTCTACTACATGCGCTCCAAATCCGTGCAGCGCGCGGCGCACGCCGGGTCGGAAAAGGCCGAAAAGTCTGCGGCCATGGCGACGCCCAAGACTGATTACGAAGAGTGCCTGGCCTGCCAGTAAACAAGAAAGTTAATTAACTATAATAGCTTAACAAGGCCTGGCCCGATTTGGGGCTGGGCCTTTTGGCGTTTGCCTTACCGCTTTGTCGCCATAATTTCGTATTTAACGTACAGTTGTAACTTGACCTTGGGGGGCAATAGGCGACAATGCCTGTGAGGGGAAATCCGGCAGTTTAAAGTCTGTTCGGGTGGATTTGGAGGCAGACGGTGAAACACGCTTGTGTTGCAGTTCTGGTGTTGGGGACCTCGGGCTTTTTTGCTCAGCAGGCCTGTGCCCAGAATGCGGTCGCCCCGCTGAGGCTGGTTGACAGTTCAGACCTTAAAACGGATTTGCACTCCGGACTGGACTTGACAGATTTCCAGGCCCGTCAAGTCGGGTTGGATCTGACCCGAGAGAAACCAAAATCAAAGTCTCTGACGATTACGGATCTGCTGGTCGCCGATAGCGGCGCCGGGCTGACTCAAGTTACGCATCAGGAGCATTTGCTTTACGCCCCGAACGGCAAACAGTTTACCCGCCTGACCCTGTCTGTGACGGAAGAAACAGATTGGTATACGGCGGCTCGTGATGTGGCGTCGTCTCGGTCCGCACGCGATGAACACATGACCAGCAGGTCTGTCCAAGGATTAGGGCAGGGGCTGGCCGCAAAGATTGCGCCGCGTCTTACGGAAACGCGCTTGGTTGAGCAAGGCGCGGCCTATCCCGCAGCTGAAATGCGTAAGGAACGCGAGACGAACTTTAACCTGACCTATACCCGTGGATGGCCGGGGGCTGTATCGATCAGCGGCGGAGGGGTGGCTCTGGACGTGACGCCACACGCCGGATTCGGTATCGGAAGTAAGGGCAGTTCTGCTGAGGCTGGCGCGGTTGTTAGTCTGAGCCAGACGGTTAAAAACAACCTTTCGGCCCTTGGGATCCGTGATGGTCGCAGCTACGGTGATCAGGGACGCTGGTATGTCTTTGCAGCCGCGAGCGGGCGCGCTGTGGGTTACAATTTCACGGGATCGCTCAACAAACTACAGCGGTCTGGTGTCTCGACGGATACGGGATCGTATATCGGCGATGCTCAGGCCGGTATGGGTTGGCGTAAAGGTGCCCTTCAGGCCTCGTTTGGTTATGTCCAGCGAAAGGTCAAGTCGCATGGCATTAAAGAAGAAGACAATTTCGTAGCACTGACCCTGTCAGTTAAGCCGAACTGGTAACATCACCGTCACTGCAAATATTGAAAAGGCCTGAAGCCGACTTTCGGTTCAGGCCTTTTTCTATGGAATATGACTTGCTGTCTCTATCCTAGCAATTTCTGGTCGCTAATACGGATGACCACCGGCCCCATGATCACGAGGAACAGTACAGGCAGAAAGAACAGGATTATCGGGACGGTCAATTGAGCAGGAAGCGCAGCCGCTTTTTTCTCGGCAGCGGACAGTCGAAGGTCACGGTTTTCCTTGGCCATGACCCGCAAGGCGGAGCCGAGCGGAGTCCCGTACTTCTCAGCCTGCACCATCGCCGTGGCCACAGATTTTACACCCGGGTGCGTGTTCCGCTTCGCAAAGCCTTCATAGGCAAGACGCCGATCCGGCAGATAGGACAGTTCGGCGACCAGCAGAGACAGTTCCTCTGCCAGTTCAATCGAGCGCGAGCCGATTTCCTGACTGACACGTTGCAGCGCGGCTTCAATCGACATGCCCGACTCTACGCAGATCAGCAGGAGATCCAGTGCGTCGGGAAAGGCCTGCATGATCGAGGCGCGTCGTTTCGAAGCAACGTTTTTAATGTAAATCGCCGGGGCATAGTATCCGGCCACAAAGGCTCCGATCAGAATCGCCATTTTGTTGGTGCCGGATCCGTCATATTTCAGCACAACAAACATGTAGAAAGCCGTCATGATCGCCAGGACAAAGGGCGTAACCAGGCGAAAGAAATAATAGGTACTGATCGGTTTTGGGCCTCGAAACCCTGCCTCTGCAAGAGTTTCAGTGACTTTGGGGTCTTCCAGCAGGGTCTTGAGGTTAAGCTTGTCGACCACGGCCCGATAAGGACTGCTATCATTGTGCCGCAAAGATGACGTCGCTTTACTGTCCTTGTCCGCGATAGTCGCACGGGACTTGCGGCGCAGTTCTTCGCGACGCTCAGCGACATTTTTCATCCGCTTCTCAAGCTGATTCCCGCCGGTCAAAACGGAGCCGAAGGTGGCCAGTGTGGCAAAGGCCCCAGCCCCCACCAGGATGGATACTATGGTCTCGGGCGAAGTCAGCGTCTGGGCCAGGGTTGCGAACACAACGGGCTCCCGTCAGAACTTGAAGGAAATCATGCGGTGCATGATGAAAATCCCGATCCCCATCCAGCAGGCTCCGCCCAGCAGCAGCATGTGACCACGTGGATCTTCGAACAGAACGCGGATGAACTCGTAATTAGTGGAGGCGATCAGCGCAGCCACACCCGGAGGCATCATGCCGATGATGAAGGCACTGGACACGGCTTCAGAGGACAAAGCCTTGATCTTTTCGCCCAGCATCTTGCGCGAGCGCAATACGATCGAGAGATTGCCCAAGGCTTCGGCGAGGTTGCCGCCGGTCTTTTGCTGGATCGCCAGCACAATGGCGAAAAAGCGAAGCTCCGCTGAAGGGAGGCTCTCATAAATCTTTTCCAGAGCCTGATCGAGAGCCATGCCAACCCCGACATTGTCCACCAGGCGTTGAAACGCCGGGCCAAGGGGGGCCGGGCTTTCCTTGGCAATGATTCGGATACAGTCATTGACCGGAAGTCCGGTCTTGATCCCGCGCACCAAAATGTCGATGGCATCGGGGAACAACAGAGTGAACTTTTTCAGTCGCATCCCTGCCATGATATTCAGCACCCAGACGGGCAGGCCCAAACCGGCCACACCTCCGCCTACGAGCGCGATCAGGGGATTGATCCCGGTTATAAACAGTAATCCAAAGGCCAGCACGGCGAGGGCCGCACAGACGATCCAATATTTTTTCAGGTCCGGTTCAAGGCCAGCCTGCAGCATACGGGCATTGAGCGACAGCCGCGCCTTTCGTTCGCGGCGCTCGGTTTCCTTGAGGTGAGTCAGGATCTGCTTGCGCCGCTCGTCGGGTTGGCGTGATTTTTCACGCTGGGTCTTGGCCTTGGCCGTGCGGCCGCTGGCTGTAAAGCCATTAACGCGCTTGAGGGCACTATCCGCCCCCTTGCTGCCGCTGGTCAGGGCAAAGCCGAGTCCGGCTATGACCACAAACCCCAGACCGGCGATGAGCATGGCTTCCAGCGTCATTCGGCGGCATCCAGAGCTTCGGCGAGTTCACGCTCCAGGCCATAATAGCGCGCGCGGTCCCAGAACCGTGGGCGACCAATCCCAGTTGAGCGGTGCTTGCCGATAATTTTGCCGTTCTTGTCTTCGCCGTTCATTTCATAAACGAACAGATCTTGCGTGACGATCACATCGCCTTCGAGGCCGAGGACTTCGGTGATGTGGGTGATGCGGCGGCTACCGTCGCGCAGTCGCGCGGCCTGGACGATGATGTCGATCGAACCCACGATCATTTCCCGGATGGTCCGCGAAGGCAGGCCATAGCCGCCCATGGTGATCATCGATTCAAGTCGGGACACGGCTTCGCGCGGCGAGTTGGCATGCAGCGTCCCCATGGACCCGTCATGGCCCGTGTTCATGGCCTGGAGCAGGTCGAAAGCTTCCGGTCCGCGCACTTCGCCGACGATGATCCGTTCCGGACGCATCCGCAGACAGTTCTTGACCAGATCGCGCATGCTGATCGCGCCTTGACCTTCAAGGTTCGGCGGGCGGGTTTCGAGGCGCACCACGTGGGGTTGCTGAAGCTGAAGTTCTGCCGCGTCTTCACAGGTGATGACACGCTCAGTGGGGTCGATAAAGGCGGTCAGACAGTTCAGAAGCGTCGTTTTCCCTGAACCGGTCCCGCCGGAGATCAGCACATTACAACGGCTCGCTCCGATCACGCCTAGGACGCGTGCCCCTTCAGGACTGATCGACAGGAAATTGACCAGGTCGCCCATGGTCAGCTTGTCCTTTTTGAATTTCCGGATGGTCAGGGTCGGGCCATCAAGCGCCAGCGGCGGCGCAATGACGTTGACACGGGACCCGTCCGGCAAGCGGGCGTCACAGATGGGCGAGCTTTCATCAACCCGTCGCCCGACCTGGCTGACGATCCGCTGACAGATGTTCATCAGCTGCTGATTGTCGCGGAAGCGGACGTTGGTCAGCTGCACCTTGCCGCCGACTTCGATGAATACGCGACCGGCTCCGTTGACCATGATGT
>JBKBWB010000080.1:0-7804 GCA_046289215.1 Asticcacaulis sp.
AAAGATCGCCCCGCGCAGCGTCTGCCAGGTGATGACAATCCCGACGACCCCGCCAAAGAACATGGCCCCGTTGAGCATTATGCCGATGAAGTTGTCCTTCAGCAGGGATTTCTGGTTGGCGTCGGACAGTTCCTTGCGAGTCCAGGCGCGATACTGATCCCCCGCGATCGCGTTCAGCTCATCCCGGACGATGATATCCCGCGACGGATCCTTGATCTTGACCATAAGCGGACCGACGCGACGCCCCGTGTTGGTCAGGCCTAGCAGACGGGCGGTCTGACGCGACATCACCACCATGGGCTGAACTACGTTGGGGTAGTTCTGAAGGATCCCAACCACCTTGACGGTCTTTCCGTTCAGGGTTGCCTTTTGCCCTATGTCCGCGCCAAGCTTGCTGATCGTCGAACGGTCAATCAGTACGCCGAACGGTTCTTGAAGCGCCAGACGCTGCTCCTCAGTAAAGTCTGTCGGCAGGGTAACGGCCCCCGGGACCGGATCAACGGTCAGGATCTGGACGAACTCGCGTTTGAGCTTTTCCTTATCCTTTTCCGCCTTCGGCGCATCTTTGGGCAGCTTGCTCTGGCTTTGCCACAGCGCCCCATCGCCATCGAGGTCCATCACCTCGACCACTTCGGGATGCTGATAGATCATTGGCATGATCCGGCGCGGCTGGCCGCCCGAGCCAAACAGGGATTCTGCTTTTTTCGGCAGGATGAAAATGTGGGCGGGTGAGCGGTCGATGGTGGCTGTAAAGGATTTGCCGATCCCGGCAAACATCCCGACCACAGCCATGATCAACAGACCCGCCATGGACAACGCCACGATCGCCGCCGAATACCGGCGCCATTCATAAATCAGAGTTGATAGTGCAAGGGACATGAGTTTGCCTTCTCCTTGCCCAGTGTTCTGGACGATAACGCCGTGCGGGCAAAATTAATTCGGGGTAAGGCCCGTTGCAAAAAAATCATCTTGTGGCCCTTCGCCATGCCCTTACCTCGACACCCTCAATCATTTTCAATAAATACAATAGATTATGGCAAATTGTTGATTTCAAATGTGACAAGATCTGGCCCATGCGAAGGGAATCATTCGTGGCGTTGGCCAAGCCCTGTCACTAAGAAACCACAGTAACCATGAAGCTTATTTGAGCAGATCCATCGGCTGCCCCTTATTCAGGGTTCCAATCGATAACACCCCAGCGCCCACCGCGACGAGAATCAGCAGCACAGCCACGGTCGCGACATAGACTGGCGGATAAACCACCGGCACCCCAATGCTGTTACCCAGCCAAGCAGCCACAGACGCAAACACGCCTGTAAACAGCACACCGGCCACCCCGACCCAGAAACCCAGTTCGACGATCACCCAGCGTAGTTTGGCCATCGGCACCCCCAGCGCCCGCATGGACGCAAACTCACGAATGCTGGCCAAGATCGCCCCGCGCATCGTCTGCCAGGTCACCATTACGCCGATCACAGCGCTGAATATCATCAATCCGCGCAGAATAGTCCCGATAATGTTCTCCCCAAGCAGCTCTTTTTGCAGTCGCGCCGCTATTTCAGCTGGCCTTCGAGCAACAAAGACAGAAGAACCGACGTCATTGAGTTCAGACTGGGCTGCATCCAGTTCTTTTCCTGGGTCTATACGTACAGCAAAATCACCAACCTCTTCACGGCTTTGCTTTAATCCGAGCAGGGAAGCCGTCTGACGAGACATGAAGACATTTGGGCTCAAGGGGTTGGCATAGTTGGTCAAAATACCCCCCAGACGGACGGTCTGGCGATTAATGCGTGCCAGATCGCCAACTTTTTTGACGCCGAGGGCATTCAAGGCGCTTCGATCCACCATGACCACCTTAGGCTCACGCAAGATATCCAACTCGCGCGATGTAAAATCCCGCGGCACAGATAGATCCCCCTCATAGGGGTTGATCACGAGGATGTTCACAAAAGCGGATTTGCGACTGGCCGACGGTTCGGTGGCATTCGTTTCGGTTGATCGCGGCAGCACGTTTTCCCAGCGCGACTGGGTTTGGAACAACTCTTGTGAATCCGCAAGCGAGTCATAGCTGTAGAGGCGATTGGCATCGCGTCGCTTTGGGGCGCGCCCAGACTCACCAACGACAGACTCCACAAGAAAATCCGCAGGAGAGCGTTCAATGGTTGCGGTATAGGATTGCAGCACCCCGGCGAACAAACCCGTCACGCCCAGAACCAAAAGCCCCACCATAGCCAAGCTAATGACCGCAGCAATGAACCGCTGCCATTCATAAATCAGTGTCGCCAGCGCTAAGGACATACTCACCCCCAGCGCACAACCTAGGCTAAGGCAAAGATTACCGATATTTAAACTTTGTTCATGAAAAAAGCCGCGACCCGAAGATCGCGGCTTTACCATCATCGGCCTTATTAGCCGTTTTTGCTTTGAATTATGCTGCCCGGGCCTTTTCAAGGAAGCGGTTGACGACGCCCTGAAGGGCCCGCGAATGCTCCCCGACCTGGCTGGCCGCATCAACCATCGAGAAGGTCGCGGCGCCGGTCTGCTCAGCGGCGGCCTGGACCTCGACGATGTTGCGGGCCACGTCCTGGGTGCCGTCTGCCGCTTCATGCGTGTTGCGGGCGATTTCACGGGTCGCGGCGGATTGCTCCTCGACGGCCGCATTGATGGCCAGCGACGTGGCATTCATGTCATCGATGGTCTTGCGGATGTGCGCGATGGCCTGCACCGAGGCGCGGGTCACATGCTGGATTTCCTGGATCTGCGTCGAGATATCACCTGTCGCCTTGGCGGTCTGGTTGGCCAAGGTCTTGACCTCAGCGGCCACAACGGCAAAGCCCTTTCCGGCTTCCCCGGCACGCGCCGACTCGATGGTGGCGTTGAGCGCCAGCAGGTTGGTCTGGCTAGCAATGTCCGAAATCAGCGAGATGACTTCGCCAATCTTGTCCGCGGCGCGAGCCAAGGACTCAATGGTTTCGCCCGTAGCGTGGGCTTGGGTGACGGCTTCACCGGCGATCTGGGCAGAATGGCTGACCTGTTCGGCGATCTCGGCGACCGACTTGCCCATTTCTTCCGCCGAAGTGGCGACAACGCTCACATTGGCTGTGGCTTGTTCAGCCGCAGCGGCAACCGAGGCCGAGCATTCGCTGGCACGGTCGGCGGTGGCGGCCATAGCTCGGGCCGAGCTTTCCAGATCCGTGGCCGAACCGGCCAAGGTCGAGACAATCCGCGACACATCGGCTTCGAAGCTGTCAGCCAAGGCCTTGAACTCGGCCTGACGGCGGGCATCGAGACGGACCTCCAGACGGGCAACGGCCAGATCGGCATCAAGGAAGGCCAAGCGGTTCAAGGCCTCTATGGTCCCGCTGACCGAGGCATCGCCTTTGGCGAACAATCCCGACGGGATGGCCTTGGCCAGCAGCTCTGTGGACAGAGCATTGACGATAACCGGATAGGTTTGCAGCAGCGCACCGATCCCCAGCCCGCGGTTGGCGAACCCATCGGCGAGGGTGTCGGCGCTGCGCACCATCACGTCTGCGGCCTCACCTTTGAGAAGTTGGTCCCAATGGGCACCGAGCGGTGACGCGAGACCGCCCGCCGAGGGGCCAAGCCCGCGCACAGCCGTGTCAACGGCGTTGCGTAATGCTGAATTCAGCTCCGCGCCCACCCGGCGCAAAGCCGAGCGGTCCTGGGCGTCAACCTGAAAGTCGCGCTGACGCGCACCAAGATCATAGGCTGCAGACATGGATAATTCCCCGCTAAGAAGGTCCTTTTGACCTTCTGTCTAGGCAGGCATATAACCACAGGTCTGGTAAACAACCCGATAAGCCGATAGGCAAATAGTCTTGGTTGCGTTGGATCAGATATCCCGGCGCGTGGCGATGAAATAAGCGGCTCCGGTCCAGACCGTCACAACCGCAGCAATCCAAACCAGGGCATAGGCAAACTGGGCTACGCCATCGACATAGATCGGATCAAAATTAAAGGCGGCCCAACTCTCGACTAACAACAGCGCGCCAAGCGCCGTCAACTGGAAGAAGGTCTTCCACTTGGCCAACAGGCTGACCGGCACCTTGACCCCGCGACCGGCGGCGGCTTCGCGCAGGGCCGACACGGCAAACTCACGGAACAGGATCAAGGCGGTCGGCAGCGCAATCACCGGCTGGGCACCGAGGGCGAACAGGCCCAGGATGGTACCGCACACAAGGATCTTGTCGGCAATCGGATCGAGGATCGCGCCCCAGCGGCTTTCTGCATGCAGCGCCCGGGCGAGCATTCCGTCAAGCAGGTCAGTGATCGCGGCAATGACAAAGGCATAGCACGCCAGTTGCTGCATCAGGAACTGGTCATCCACGGTCAGATAGGCGCTGAGGATCGGGATCCCCCCCGCCGCGCCAGCTAGGAACACGAACATGACAATCCCGGCCACCAGGCGGGTCAGGGTCAGGATATTGGGGATCGGATTGACGTGTTCAGCGGTCATAGAGGCCTCGTTCCGGACAGGTCCGGTCAATAAAGTCCTGTGTTCATAGCGACTGAAACGGCATTTGTCTCAGGGCTCGTGTGTCGCACGAACCCTTAGCCGCGAAAATAAGCATAGATCCGTTCGGCCATGGCCTGATTGACACCCGGCACCTTGACCAGATCCGCCACCTCGGCCCGCCCGACATCCCGAGCCGAGCCAAAAGCCTGGAGCAGCGCCCGCTTGCGCGTCGGGCCGATGCCTTCGATTTCATCGAGCGGGTTCTTGATCATCGCTGCCGCCCGCTTTTGACGGTGGGTGCCAATGGCATAGCGGTGGGCCTCGTCCCGAAGCCGTTGCAGGAAGTAGAGCACCGGGCTTTTCTTTTCGAGCATGAACGGCGCGCGTCCAGGCATGAAGAACCGCTCAAGCCCCGCATCCCGGTCTGGTCCCTTGGCCACGCCGATCACGGCGATGTCGTGGATATCGAGTGCGGCAAACACCTCCAGCGCGACATCCAACTGCCCCTGCCCGCCGTCCACCAGCACCAGATCCGGCACCGGCGGGCTCTCGCCGCTGGCCCGCTCCTTTTGCAGGCGACCAAAGCGGCGGGTCAGCACTTCGCGCATCATGCCATAGTCATCACCGGGCACGAGGTCGGCGTTCTTGATGGTGAACTTGCGGTATTGCGACTTCTGAAAGCCTTCAGGCCCGGCCACGATCATGCCGCCAACGGCATTGGTCCCCATGACATGGCTGTTGTCATAGACTTCGATCCGTTCCGGCATGCTCTCCAGTCCGAAGGTTTCCGCCACCCCTTCGAGTAATTGCGCCTGAGCCGCGCCCTCGGCCATTCGCCGCCCAAGCGCCTCGCGGGCATTGGTCAGGGCATGATCGGTGACATCCTTTTTCTCGCCGCGTTGAGGCCAGGTGATGGTGATCTTGCGGGTGGCCTTCAGGCTCAAGGCCTCCTCCAGCAGGGCGGTCTCGGTCAGGGGGTGAGAGACCAGCACCAGACGGGGCACAGGCCGGTCCTGATAAAACTGGCCCAGAAAGGCATCGAGAACCTCGGCTTCAGTGTGGCTCTTGTCGATGCGTGGAAAATAGGCCCGGTCGCCCCAGTTCTGGCCCGCGCGATAAAACACTGTCTGAACACAGGCCTGACCGCCGACAATGGCCACAGCGAACACGTCCGCTTCTTCTTCGCCCAGGCCAATCGACTGCTGCATGGCCACGCTGGTGAGGGCGCGGACGCGGTCGCGGATCTGGGCGGCGGCTTCATAGGCCATGGCCTCGGACGCGGCCATCATCTCGGCGGACAGGGCATCGATCACAGCACGGCTCTTGCCCTTGAGAAACTGATCCGCCTGATCCGCAAGGGCATTATAGGCCTCAAGGCTGATTTCCCCGGTACAGGGCGCGGCGCAGCGCTTGATCTGGTGCAGCATGCACGGGCGTGTGCGGCATTCATAGACACTGTCGGTACAGGTCCGCAGCAAAAACGCCTTTTGCAGCGTATCGAGGGTGCGATTGACCGCCCAGGTCGAGGCAAAGGGGCCATAGTAATCGCCCTTGATCGTGCGCGCCCCCCGGTGCTTGCGGATCTGAACGGCGGCATGATCTCGCCGGACGAGAATTTCAGCAAAGCTCTTGTCATCGCGCAGCAGCACATTGTAGCGCGGCTTCAGGGCCTTGATCAGCCGGGCCTCCAGCAGCAGCGCTTCGCCCTCGGTCTGGGTCGTGACCAGCACCATGGCCTCGGTCAAGTGCACCATGCGGGCGATCCGCTGGGTGTGGAAGCGCCCCTGGGCATATTGCAGGATCCGCTTTTTCAGCGAGCGGGCCTTGCCGACATAGAGCACCTCGCCCTCGGCCCCGAGCATGCGATAGACGCCCGGCTTATCCGGCGCACCACGCGCTTCGGCCAGGATCAAGTCCGGCCCCTTGAGCGGTGCAGACGCGGGCAAGGGCTCGAACGACAAACGGGCCGCATCGGCATCAACCGGCGGCCCGCTTTCAGGTATTTCAGCGGGGGGACCTTTGGAATCAGGCATACCCCTATCTTGTCACGGGACCGGACTTTTTCCAGTCCAGTCGGCCTGCTTAGGCTTGGGTCCCGCCCGAAGCCGGGGTGCGGGCTTCATCGAGCAGCTTTTCCAGATCCTTGCGAACAGCCAGCGGATCCTTGACGGCCGAATAGCAGACCAGACCCACGCCCGTGCCGCGTATAACGATGTCACCATAGTTCAGGATCCGACCAAGGATCGATTGGTTAACCGAGATCGACTCGACCTTCTCGAGGCGCTGCTCAAGGGTCTTGCGCGAGACCAGGCCCCACTTGGCCACGGCCTTGAGGTTGGTCACCGCATATTCCGTGGTCAGCCAGCGGATCAAGGCATTGGCCATCAGCACAAGAGCCACAATCCAAGTTAAGAAGGCGATGAAGGCAAAAGGCGCATGCTTGAGCTTGCGGATCTTGGTTTCAGAGATCTTGCCGTCCTTGTTGTGTAGCAAGCCTCCGGACTCCGCTTCTTCGCTGATGCTTGACGCCTCTTCGGAGACAATGGCACCATCGTCTGCCTTCGGTGTCGCTAAACCTGCGTCTGCTTGAGCGGCCTTCAGAACGTCTTGTGCCGCTGACTGATCTTCAGCCTTGACCCCGGTCGCCTCGACTGGTGTCCCGTCCGTTTCAACATCACGCGTATGTTCGATCTCAATATTTTTGCCAAAGATCTTGACCACCTTATCTCCGGTTCGGTGGATTTCCACACGGCTTTCCTTGATCGGCGCCGTCAGAAACAGCGTCGTGAAGACAAGCGCCGCTAACACAGCCATGGCCGGAGCAATGAAGATTACCCAATGCAGGGCCGGCTGAATGCGGACCGTTTCACCGGGTGACAAGATTTTCGCAACGTAAGACATGGAGCCCCTCCAGAGTTTTACCGAATTTACGGCCCACGCGATCAAGTCTCAAATGAATTCGCGGTAAGCCTTACCGGCGCACTCTACCAGAGCGGGTCCGGGGGCAGTCCTTCAAACGCTTCGATCAAACGACGGCGACTGGCGGGGTTGGTGTCGGCAGGCAGATCCCGGGGATCAAAAAATTGCACCGCCCGGATCTCGCCATGGGACGACGGCTCGCCAAGGGTCCAGTCCCCGGCCTCGACCCGATACAGCAACACATGATCGCCCGGAAAAAAGGCATGGTTGCTATGGACCGACACCAGCACCGGGCGCCCGGTCACTTGCACCCCGGCTTCTTCGCGCAGTTCGCGCGCAACCGCCATCTCAGCCGTTTCGCCCTTATCGACGCCCCCGCCCGGTAGCCACCAGCCCGGAAAATAG